>JALQWO010000084.1 GCA_023258655.1 Bacteroidia bacterium | reverse complement strand
ACACGGGTGGTTACAGTGTGGCTGATCAAAATACCTTCCTAGCCTTCGCCGAGGCACCAACTTTCATGGGATTGCACATTGTATTCGATGCACCCGCTTTGCTAATCAATGTATTGATCACAGCGCTTGTTTTTCGTGGGGTGAAAGAATCGAGAAATGCCTCCAATGTCATGGTGATTCTGAAATTGGTCGCCATCGTTTTGGTGATAGCTGTGGGTGTGGCGTACGTTGATACCAAAAATTATGAACCTTTCATGCCTGAAGGATTTCAAGGTGTGATGAAGGGGGTTTCCGCCTTGTTTTTTACCTATATCGGCTTTGATGCGGTGAGTACGTTGGCGGAAGAATCCAAAAATCCTCAGCGTGATTTGCCAAGAGGTATGTTTTACTCTTTGCTTATCTGTACGATTTTATACATTTTCATTACCCTTGTGTTGACGGGTATGGTTCCATACAAATCCCTGGCAGTGGGAGATCCATTGGCTTTTGTTTTGGGCGAAAGGGGCATTGATTGGCTGGAGTACATCGTTTCCATTGTTGCAGTTGTTGCGATGGCTAGCGTGTTGTTGGTATTTCAGATGGGACAGCCCAGAATTTGGCTGAGCATGAGTCGGGATGGCCTCCTTCCCCCGGCATTTGCCAAAATACACCCCAAATTTAGCACGCCCTCGTTTTCAACCATAATCACCGGGCTCATGGTAGGCGTTCCCATTTTGTTTACCAATGAGGATTTTGTACTGTCTTTTACCAGTATTGGGACCATATTTGCCTTTGTTTTGGTTTGTGGTGGTGTTTTGTTGTTGCCCCAGCGAACGGCTGGAGAAGGCAAAGGGTTTCGATTGCCCTATATCAATGGAAAGATTATTTATCCTGGCATTGTTGCGCTGGCTATCTTCATCGTGCATAACAACTTTCCAGAATATTTTGAGGAATTGTATCACCTTGAAAAATGGAATAACATGTTTACAGTAGGACATGGCTTGTATTGGGTTCTTCTCATCACTGTCGCCGTTTTTGCCTATTTACGGAGCTGGTCATTGATTCCTTTGTTGGGATTAAGTGTTTGTGCCTATTTGTTGACAGGCATGGAAGCCAATAACTGGTATTGGTTTTTTGGTTGGTTTGGCTTGGGATTGATTGTCTATTTTTCTTATGGGTATCGTAAAAGCAAGTTGTCACTCAGTTAACTTTGTAGAGCATCATGATTGATTTGCCCAGAAAAGACATACCGGAGAGAAAAGAAAAAAACATCGCTGATGTGATGAAGAGAATGAATGACCGCTATCGTCTCACACAAAAACACAATGAGATTGATTTGGTGAAGCGTTGGGAAGAAATTGTGGGTCAGCTGATTGCAAAGCATACTTCCAATATCGCCATCAAAGGGAAGACACTCTATGTTTCATTTGACCAGGCGCCATTAAAAAATGAAATGTTCTTACAACGTGAAACCCTCTTATTGAAGGTCAATGAGCACATGGGCCAAGGGTTTGTAGAGAAGATTTTTATTGGCTAGACAACTGTTTGTTGCGCCGTTCTTGTTGAGTTAACGCTTTTTCAATACTCACATTCAACTCAAAACCCACAATGATGGTGAGTACGTTGATGTAAATCAAAATCATCAAAGCAATGATGGCCCCAATGGATCCATAAACCTTGTTGTATGTGTTGAAATTGTTGACATACATTCCAAAGGCCAAGGTGGAAATACCACCCAAAACCGTTGCCATAATGCTGCCCGCACTCAGAAAACGCCAACGCTTGTGATTGGATGGTCCAAAATAATAAATGCTTGAAATCCCAATTTGAAATAAGGCGGCCAAAACCAAATACTCCAACAACAAAATGAGGAAGGAATAGACGTTTGCCAATGGCCAGTCGTGTTCCGTGATATAAGTAACACTTTGAAAGGCCCAAGTCAATAACAACAGGGCAACGATGATAAGCAAGCTGATCCAAAAAGTCATGAAAATCGCTTTGCCCCGGATTTGCAACCAGTTTTTCTTTTTGGCAAAAGGCAACCTTCGGTTAAATGAGTTAATGAGCAAATGAAAAGCGTTGGATGCAAAATAGATGGTTGTGATAAAACCGAACGACAGCAAACCAGAATTTTGCTTATTTAATATCTCCAAAATCGTTTCTTGGATTTCGCGGAATGTTTGCTTGGGAAGCACACGCGATAATTCTTGAATAAACTGGGATTTCAGGCCATACAATGGAAGATAACCGATGAGCGTTAGCAAAAAAATCAAGGCCGGGAACAGTGCCAGGAAAAAATTGAAACTCAAACTGGATGCCCGGGTATTTAAGTTCTCCATGAACATGGATCTAAAGAAGTACTTGCCTACATTGTAGATGCTTTCTCCCTGCAAAGCCTTAAGCCGAGTTCTTTTGAGATACAGAATGAAAGGATGTTGATCTTCATTGCTTTCGGGCTGTGGTTCGTTGTTCTGAAAAAAATCCTCGTCTGTCAGCGCTTCTTTGCTGGCAGAATCAATGCGATTCTTGATGGATTTGTAGTATCCCATGGATGAAAATGCAAGGAACTATGAAAACTCGTACTTATCAATAATTTCTTGAGGAACTTTTACCGGCCTTAGGTCAGACTTGCGTGCGTAAAACATCTCTGTGGTGGCTGTACTCAGTAATTCGCCGTGTTGATTCAAAATACGGTAGTGAAATACACAGCGGATAGAAGGCTTCTCCGGAATACTTACCTCAATGCTTAATAAGTCATCATAACGAGCGGCCTTTTTGAATTCGAAACTCATCGACCGAACAGGCATGATCAAACCATTATCTTCCATTTCCTTGTAGGTAATGCCCTTTGAGCGCATTTGCTCAGTGCGGGCCTCCTCCAAATATAATGCATACACCGAATGGTGTAAAAATCCCATTTGGTCGCATTCTGCGTATCGAACCCTGACTTTGTGTGTGTAAACCATATTTTTAATAACGTAACAAAAAATTCTCTTTTACTTGGGAACTCCTAGCAAAAGCCATGCCCATTGCAAACAAATCAATGGCTACGGTAATTTCCGTTTGATTTTGTAACTGTTGCCACAAGAGCTGTTGATCTGTTGAGTGTCGCATTGTCGTAACAACAATGCACCCTTTGTCTCCGAGACGAGGAATGACCCAATCTACCAGTTTCCAGAACGACTCGGCAGAAAGCAATTGATTGATAATGAACAAATCTATGGGTGCATCCGGTTGTCGCTCCAATTGCACAATGATTTCATCTACTTCTTGGTAATGAAACATTTGGATGGATTCTTGACAGCCGTACTCTTGCAAATTGAATTCACTAATTTTCAACTGCGATTTGTGTTTGTCGAACAAAAAATAGCGCGGAATTCCAACATTGCCTCTTTGTAAATACAATGGAGAAACACCCAAACTACTGCCAATTTCCACAATGTAATTACCCAGTTGTTGATCTTGAATCCAACGGAATAAAAGTCTATTGTATTTTGCCGATAGAATATGGTTCAACGCAATTTTACTGAGGGACAATTCCTGGCCATCAAGGCTGATACGCCGTTTGGATTGAATCATTCGCTTCCGACACAGTTCAGCGGCAGGTTCGAATAAGCAAGGTGACTTATCGTAAAGGACAGCGTCTGTAAAGTGATAAACAAAAGGGGAGTGTACCCCATGTCGGTTCGTACTTTGAACCAAATAAAGGATGTAGTCAACGATTCCAAACAGGCCTTGAAGGCTCATGATGAAACGCTTTTCAGCACTTTCAATTCTTGTTGCGCTTTGGCAATCATTTCTTTGGCCTTGGCAATGTTGTCATCAAACTGCTTGGTTACAGCCTCAGCATTTTTACTGTGCTTGAAGAAGGCTTTGTTGTTTTCCATGGTAGCAATTTCATCGTTGTATTTGGCGATTTTCTCCTTGATCTTACGCTCTTCCATTTGCAAACGCTTCATGCCATCTCCCGATTGGGCCAGCTGGCTAAAGTGTTCTTTTTGCATTGAATTTCGCTGTGCGTTGCTTACGGATCTGAATCGGTTGAAGATTTCATCGGCCAATCCTTGATAGGTTTTATTCAACTGCTGGTAACTTTTGCCTGAAACAAAACCGGCGTCGTTCCATTGTTTTTGCCAAGCTTTTAACTCTTGAAAAAGTACTTGGTGATCAATGGTTTCATTGGATTTCAACGCTTCCAATCCCAATATAACATCCTTTTTCTTTTGGATAGCCCCGCTTTCTTCTTGCTTACGCTGTTTAAACCATTCGTTTTTACGGGCATAGAAGTGGTCAAATGCCGCCCTAAAACGCTTCCAGACCAATTCGTTTTGTTCTTCTGGAACGGGACCAACGGCTTTCCATTCATCTTGAAGTTTCTGCAATGCATCCGATGTTTTCATGAATTCATTGGCATCTTTCAAGGCCTCGGCTTTTTCACACAGCTCAATTTTGCGCGTAAGGTTGTCTTTTTTACTCGAGTTCAGGTCTTTGAAAAAGTGTTTCCGTTCTCCGTAAAATTGGTTTCTAATGGCTTTGAACCGCGACCATGTTTCTTCATTTTTTTCCGTGGGGACGGGACCGATTTTCTTCCATTCAGCCATCAACTCATCCAATTCTTTGGCCATCTTGGTCCAATCTTTGGGTTGGGTTGGCAATACAGCGATGGTGGTTTCCGCCTTTTCGATAAGTATTACTTTCTTGTCTAAATTCTGCTGACGCTCCGCATCGATTTTTGCTTGTTGAGCTTTTTTTGCGTCAATGACGATGTCTGAAGCCGCTTTGAAACGTTTCCAAATATCATCAGAGATTTCAGCCCTGACGGGACCCGTATTTTTCCAGTCTTCATGATATTTGTTCAGTTGCAACAAAGCTTTTCGGATGTTGGGCTCATCTTTGAGTTGCTCAGCGCGTTTGATTAGGTCAATTTTGACTTCCAAGTTTTTGTCCTTATCCAGTTCTTTGAGCTCATTAAACACGGATAACTCATTGTAGAATTTATCGATATAAAACTTGTAAGATGTATAAAGTTCATCCTGGAATTCTTTGGGAATTTGTCGGATCTCACGCCACTGACGCATGTACTCTCTCAAAACATCCAAACTATGATCGTTCTCCTCGGATTCTACCAACGCTTTGATTTTTTCCAAGATCAAGCGCTTTTGGTTCAAGTTGTGCAACTTTTCTTCCTCTGCACGTTTCCGCTCATCATCACGGCGTTTTTTAAACTCTCCAATAACTTGATTTAGTGTTTGCTTCAGATCATCGGCTGGTGCAACAAAATCACGAGGGTCTTTGCCATCCTCCACCCATTGTCTGATCAAGCCGGGTCTTTCTTGTGCCAATAAATCCTCAAAAACATTGCGCAAAGCCTGCAGTTGCTGATATGCTTTTTTAACGTCGGTTGAATGCATCAACTCTCTTGCGGCAGCAACCAACTCTTCTTTGCTGAAGCTCGCATACTGCGATTCCAAAGATACTTCTTCGTTATTTTGTTCAATCAACTGCTCAGCAACACTGAGTTGTTCGGCATAGCTTTCTGCTACTTTTTCGATTTCGTTTGCCATTGAGAAAAGGGTAGAATATGGGGTGATTTAAAAGTCCAATGTTGATTTTGACAACAACATCCAAATTGCGGCCTCTGCAGCCTCGGAACCTTTGTTGCCTAAGGAGCCGCCTGCGCGGTCATAAGCTTGTTGCTCTGTGTTCGTAGTGATGATTCCAAAAATACAAGGCTTGCTGTATTTGAGGGCCAATTGGCCGATGCCATCGGTAACAGCCCGACATACGAAGTCGAAATGGGGAGTATCGCCTTTGATAACACATCCAAGGTTAATCACTGCGTCGCAGCCACTTTCTAACAACCATTGAGCCGCTGTAGGTATTTCAAATGCGCCAGGAACTGAGAGTTCCATGATCTCCAATGATTGATGTTTGCCAACGGAATTTAAGGTGTCTATAGCGCCTTGTTTCAACACATCGGTGATGTGGTGATTCCACGCGGCTGTAACAATACCAATTTTGTAGTGGTTGTCGTCGTAAGAAAAAGAGGGAATAGGGGAAGAGGAAAGCGATGTAGCCACCGGAAATCTTATTTATTCAATTCACCCATCAAGCCTTTGAGGCGATAGATGTATTTCTCCGCTTCTTGACCCTCCCGCGTTGCACTGTATTTGCTCTCCAATGTTTCGTAGCAACTCAGTGCAGAAGCATAGTCTTTGGACAATTCATAATGAACAGCGGCTTTCTGATAGTATGAGCTGGTATATTCATTATCTCCCAATTTCGCAGCCTTCTCATAAAGATCAGCCGCCTTGGTCAATTCACCCAATCCACTGTAACAAGCTGCTTTTGCTGCAATAGCAGATGGACCTAAGATGGCATCGCCACCGTTAAAATCATCCAAGAAGTCCAAAGCTTTTTTGAATTCACCTTTTTTCAAATACGACAAACCGGCCATCAAACTCGCTTCTTTACCCTTTGCAGTCATGCTGTATTTATTCGCAATTTCCACAGCAGACATGATTTTGTTGGCTTTGTCTCCTTTCAATACAACATCCAAAGAATCGGTTTTGAAGTAGTGCCACAATTTGGCAAACTTGGCTTCGGCTTCTTTTTCTTGACTAGGCATGTAAAACTGAAACCAATAGATTGCACCGCCCAAAATGGCGATGGCGGCGAATCCGAACATTTGGACGCGCTTTTTATTGGCTTCGTAAAAAGCTTTTATGCTAGTTTGAATGGATGTGATACTCTCTTTGATGTTCATAATAAAAATAAGGAGGCGCGAATATAAGAAATTTCGTGATTAGTCTGTAATGTATGGATAGTCGTTTTCAACGTAAACATCCGTATACAACTCAGCAGCATCAGGATAAGCTGAATTTTCAGCAAATTCTACGCTTGCGTTCACCTCGGCAATGATTTCATCTTCCATGGCGTCGAGTTCTTTTTCGGTCGCATACTTTTTCGCTAAGATGGTCGCTTTTGTTGTTTCCAAAGGATCTTTGGTTTTATAATCAGCAACTTCTTCTTTTGTTCTGTAACTGGCAGGGTCACTCATACTGTGACCTCGATAACGATAGGTTTTAATTTCCAAGAAAACGGGACCTTTGCCTGAACGCGCATGCTCACAAGCGTTGTAAATGGCTTCGTGTACGGTTTCGCATTTCATGCCATCTACCTGGAAACTAGGCATGTCGTAGCCCAATCCAATTTTGTATATATCAACAACGTTGGAAGTTCTTTCAACCGATGTACCCATGGCATATTGGTTGTTTTCGCAAATGAAAACCACAGGTAACTTCCACAACATCGCCATGTTGTAAGCCTCATGTAAAGCACCTTGTCTTGCTGCACCATCGCCAAAGAAAGTCAAACTCACATTTCCGGTGTTGTTGTATTGTTCCGCAAAAGCCAAGCCGGCACCCATGGGGATCTGTGCGCCCACAATGCCATGTCCACC
>JALQWO010000083.1 GCA_023258655.1 Bacteroidia bacterium | reverse complement strand
AACGCCCGGTGGTTGAAAACGGACAGATTGTAATTCGTCCGATGATGTATTTGGCCTTGAGTTATGATCACCGCATCATCGACGGTCGCGAAAGTGTGAGTTTCCTCGTGCGCGTGAAACAGTTGTTGGAAAATCCTGAAATGATGTTCGATGGTAAGAAGCCCGAAGAACGTGTATTGGGATTGTAAAACAACAATTGTTTTCAGCAGCCCCCAACTCCACAGAGAAAAACCCCGCGTCATCCAAGCCGATAGGTCACAACCTATTCGGTACGCTGATGTTGTTTGTATCTTGAATAGGATTTTCCTTTAGACCAAACTGGTCTCCAAAATGCAGTGATGCACCTGTTCGTGTTCGATTTCGTGACGAACCCTTTCCTTGATGGATTCCTGTTGTTTGGCATCCAGTTGCTTTTCCAACATCAAATGTGCTGTCATGGCATTTCGGGTGGTGCTCAGTGCCCAAATGTGTAAGTGGTCTATCCCTTTTACCCCAGGGATACTCAAAATTCTCGACTCAACCAGTGCGATGTCGATCCCCTCAGGAACTCCATCCAAACTTAGGCGTAAACTTTGCTTGAATAGGTTCAATGTGCCGAACAATATCACCATACATACCAGTATGCCCAGTATGGGGTCGATCAAGTTAATCCCAGTAAAACTGATGAGTAAGCCACCAATGAGCACAGCAAGACTCACCCCCGCATCAGCCGCCATATGTAAATAGGCCGCCCGCGAATTCAACTCGCTGTTTTTCATGAAGAGTAGGGCGGTAGCGGTATTAATGATCACGCCAACACCTGCAACCCAACTCACCACAGAGCCAGAAGTGGGCTGGGGGTCGATGAATCTCGTGTAGGCCTCGTAGCCCATGGAACTTATCGCGATGAAGAGCAAAATGCAATTGGCCAGCGACGCCAAAATGGTTGCTTTGGAGAAGCCATAGGTATACACCTTTGTGGGCTGCTTTGCCGCCATCTTGAACGCAAAAAGACTGATGATCAACCCAGCAACGTCACCCAAGTTGTGCCATGCATCGGCGAGTAAACTCAAACTGTTGATTTTGAATCCGTATCCAAATTCAACAATCACAAAGACCAAGTTGAGTCCTATGCCCGCCAGAAAACGGGGTCCCATATTGTCTTGTGGCGCGCTGTGACTGTGGTTGTGCATAATAAAAGGTGCAAATTACTGATTTAATATGGGTTTGCATTGCATCAAACCGGGCACCAGATAGATTTTTCCTGTTCGCATTTCTGTACAACGAAAACGGGTGCGCATCTTTTCCAACTTTTTGAATTTCCGTCCATCCTGGGTTTCAAAGCCCAACCCCATCGGAATTTCCTCTACCAATACCCATTCCGATTGGATATCGTATTTTCTCAGTGTTCTGACCAATTGGGCATCTGTACAACTGCTGGCTTTGGGATTTTTGAGATATCGGTTCAAGGCCGAATGGACGTCGGCAGGTAATAAATTCTGTTGCACAATGGGCTGGCTTACCCCCTGAAATTCTCGCTTCCACTCCACACCATGGGGTGGTACACGCGGACCCGCATGTTCAAAATTGAGCAAATGGGCCACCTCATGCATGAAAGTAATGAGAAAGGCGAAAGGATTTAAATCGCGATTGATGGAGATCCTATGGCTGTTTTCGGCGGTGGGCGGACGGTAATCGCCGAGTTTGGTCAGGCGCGGATTTTTGATGCGAAGCTGGATTTTGTGCTTTTCCATCAAATCCGCCGCGTACAACTCACTCCCTGCAGGTAAGTACTTCCTCAATACAGGTATGAGTTGCTCTTTGTTCATCGGAGCAAATTACGACAGTTTTTTCAGCGCGCGTTCGGCAACCTCTAGTCCAATAGACAGGGAACTGGTTGCGGCAGGACTGGGCGCATTCAATACATGAATGAAAGCAGATGTTTCTTGGATGTAGAAGTCATCGATGAGTCCGCCATCTTTGTCGCAGGCTTGTGCACGTACGCCCGCACCTGCAGGTTCCAAATCATCTTCTTGGATCTCTGGCACCAACTGTTGCAGGGCTTTCACGAAAGCTGGTTTGAAGAAAGAGCGATGGTATTCGCCCAAGCCCGTTTTCCAATATTTGCTTGCAACTTTTCGAAACCCTCCAAACGATACACTCTCCCAAAACTCACTCCATTTGAAATCGGTTTTTTTGTATCCCTCCCGTTGGAAGGCAAATACTGCATTGGGTCCCGCCTCAATTTCACCGCTGATTCTGCGGGTAAAGTGTACCCCCAAAAACGGGAAGTTTGGATCGGGTACAGGATAAATCAAATTCCTCACCAAATGGGCTTTCTCCGGTTTGATGCTATAATACTCCCCACGGAATGGGATGATTTTCATGTTCAATTTTTCGCCCGCCATGGCAGCAACTTTGTCGCAGTATAAACCCGCACAGTTGATGACCATTGTGGCTTCGAAGCGTTCCGTAGCAGTGTGAATCACTGCGCCATGATTTCCTGGAACTATGGCTTCAATTTTCACGGAGGTCAATATTTCACCGTTGGGATGGGACTGTATTTTATCGGCCAATTTTGCAGCCACGGATTTGTAATCCACAATGCCGGTCTGGGGGACAAAAACCCCCTTGATTCCGCTGCAATGAGGTTCATATTGTTTGATTTCTTCTTGATTCAAAAACCGAAGCCCCGACAAGCCATTTTGGATGCCTCTCTGATACAGTGCCTCCAACCCCGCAATTTCTTCCGGTTTGATGGCTACGATAACCTTCCCACAGAGTTCGTAATCGATATTTTCTGCCTTGCAAAAATCCAGCAACATGTCATAGCCCCGCAGACAATTTTGGGCCTTCAAACTGCCGGGTTTGTAATAGATACCGGAGTGAATCACACCACTGTTGTTGCCTGTTTGATGTTTCGCAACCCGGTCTTCCTTTTCCAAGATGGTTACTTTTAGGTTGTCATTCAATTTGAGCAATTGGTATCCTGTAGAAAGACCAACTATTCCTCCACCTATGATCAATACGTCTGTTTTCATGAATCGGTAATACAAAGTTAAGGGCTGCCTCCCATGAATGGCAAGTTTAATAAGTGTCTTCCAATACCGCAGTGCTTGCAATTTTTGATATTGCAATAGGCATGGTGCTGTCCGATGATCGCCTGACTCCATTTTGCGCTGCTATTTTGGATCCGCAAATCCCCCATTTCTCTGATGATGCGGTTGTTTTCCGGTGGAAGTTGAGAGAGTAATTCCATGGCCAAAGCACTGTGTTTGGGTTTGTGTGTTTCAATGCCAAAAGCAAATAAAAATGGAATCAATCCATTGGTGATTACTTGAATGGCATGCTCTTTCCCATTTTGATAATGATGAGGGGCACTGGTTTTTCCCAAGCAATAATGGGTTTCCCAATAGTTGTCAGCCTCCGCCGTGAAATGCGTTATCCAATCTTCCAATGATTCAACCGCAGGCGAAAAAAAGGATTGTAGGTCGCCGTTGCAGGCAGATAACCAGGCGGACAGTTGCGCCAATCGGATTTGTGGTAAAGCGCTCGGTCGCAGTTGTCGGTTATTCCACAAAGGGAAGCAAGGTTCAAATTGGTGTTTGATGCGCAGATAATTGTATCGGTCCCGCAAATCGATTGCATAGTCGTCGGTGAGTAAGTTGTTGTCGCTCAACCACCCGGCTTGACCAAACAAATAGGACATCAGTGTGGTTGGATTTCGGTTGCGCATGATGAAAGATTTGTGCAGATGTTGGGCCAGTAACTGGGCGGCAGACAGATTGCCTTTGCCCAACCAAGCACACAATATCATCTCAAGTCCAGTGTACCACCAATCACCATTGTGAGTTTGTAACAAAGAAAGTACGCGAGAGGTTTTTTCATGGATGCGTTTTGTCAAAGCAATTTCCAACTGCTCATTTTTAATGGTTTCGGTACAAAGCGACAGCAAGGGCGAGCAGGGCAAAGGTGTTGGTGCCTCGTTTTCTTGGATGCTGCCGATGTCGATTCGATTTCTCAAAGAAAGGCATTCAAGCGATTGTCCATTTTCCAAGTGACAGGGTTTGTTGTTGTCGAATACAACATGGAGTATGGTCTGATTGTATCGAGGATCGGTGTTATGCCCGTGGGCGAACCAATCGGACGATTTTGTGTGAATTTCTATGGCTCCATGCAGTGTGATGCCCGCGATTGATATGGCTGCATGAAGGAAGTCGGGGCCATTTTGGTGGTTCCAATCGCCCCGATAGATAATCTCTATGGGTTTGCCCGATTCCGTTTGAAGGTTTTGGGGATAAAAGGCTTGTTTGGCCCAAATATGCTGCAGTCCGATCTCTTTCACAGCACAAAGTTTATCGATGTCAAAAGGGAATGCAAGCGAAGGCCTCTGGATTGGCGAAAAACGCCACAAAGTATTTCCCTGTTGTAAAAATCACCAACGCCATCCCAATTTTAGGTTGGATGCGTTAATTTTGTCCATCCCGTCATGAGCATCAAGAAACTATCCATTGTGATTCCTGCCTACAATGAGGCCAAAACCATTCATCATATCTTGAATAAGGTGGCTGCTGTACAATTGATAGCGGGAATTCAAAAGGAAGTGATTGTGGTGAATGATTGCAGCACCGACGATACAGCCGTGGTGTTGAGTGATTACTCAGCGGCGCATCCAGATATGGGTTTGCAATTGTTTCATCATGAGGTAAACAAAGGAAAGGGTGCTGCTTTGCACACCGGCATTAAAAAGGCTACGGGGGATGTTTTGGTGATTCAGGATGCCGATTTGGAGTACGATCCCAATGAGTTTAATGTTTTGTTGAAGCCGATCACGGATGGTTTCGCAGATGTAGTATTTGGTAGTCGATTCATGGGTGGAAAACCACACAGAATTTTATTTTTCTGGCACAGCATCGGAAACAAATTCCTGACATTCTTGAGCAATATGTTGACGAATTTGAATCTCACCGACATGGAAACGTGTTATAAGATGTTCCGTACGGAGATGATTCAGGCCCTTGACTTACAAGAGAAACGATTTGGTTTTGAACCTGAGGTCACGGCCAAAATTGCGAGGATTCCCGGTGTGAGAATCTATGAGGTTGGCATTAGTTACTATGGAAGAACCTTTGAGGAAGGGAAGAAGATTGGTTGGAAAGACGGCTTCCGGGCGATTTACTGCATTTTGAAATATAACGTTAAAAAAGCCCTCAAGTATTTGCTTTTGTTGGTTATTGCGGCTGCCATCGTCGTGGGAGGATATGTGGGTATCATGGCGTGGGCGATACTGTAATGTGACGGTTAATTTAATGGGCAAACGATGAACCAACAGTTGTATAAGTATCAATGGATCATTGTTTTGTTGGTGGCTTTGGTGGGGGGAGGTTTGTGCATGGACATGGGCCATGAGTGGGGTGATGATTTTGCCATGTATTTAAACCAAGCACAGTGTTGGATTGGTGGTGGTATGGATGCTCTTTATGCTACGAATAAAGTTTGCATGGATACGTCGGAGGGTTTACTGGGGCCATATTTGTACCCACAGGGCTTTCCTTTGTTTCTGAGTTTCTTCATGCGCCTATTCGGGCTGTTTGGACTGCAAGATTTGCATCTATTGTATTGTCTTAAATGGGCCAATTATGGTGTTTTTTTGTTGGGTTTGTTGGCGTATTTGCGTTGGTTGAATGGGGTTTTTGAAGGACATTGGGGCAAGATATTCCTCGGATTTGTATTGATTGCATGGCACCCCAAAATTTGGGAAGCCGCAGATCGGTTGAATTCTGATTTGTGGTTTACGGCGTTGGTAATTTTGTTCTTTTATGCCTTGAATACCCATTTCAAGGGATGGTTGTCCCGCGCACTCACCTTGTCTTTGTTGGTGTTTGTGGCTTCAGCCACGCGGAGTAATGGTGTTTTTTTGGTGGGGGCATGGTTTGTTTCTGAATGGGTAGAATACAAAAAAACAGGAAAAGTGGAAAATCGGGTGGTTTCGCTGATGATGGGTACGATGGCGGGTTTGTTTGCATTGTATGCCGATGCGGGCAATGGATCGAATCATTGGCAATTGCTCAAGGAGATTGATGCCAAAACTATTGTGCACAATTTGGGTGTTTATGTAGAAATGGCAGGGAGTTATCCATATTGGCATATCGCAACAATCATGAAGTTGTTCCATCCCTTGTTGTGGTTGGCGGTTTTGGCGTTTTGGATTTTGGTTGTTGTGGGCTTCAGGAAACACAATGCCGAAAAATGGGCCATTGGTGTGTTTGTCATGTTGAATTTTGGACTGTATGTCATTTGGCCGTCGGTTCAAGGGATGCGGTTTTTGTTTCCATTGTTGCCATTTTTGATGGTCTTTTTTGTTGCTGGGTTGGGATCAACTTGGACAAATCATGGATTTCCTTGGTTGATTCGACAGAATTGGATCCCGCGAATCTTCAGAAATACCCAATTTGCTGTGGGATTAGTTGTTGGGGTGGTTTTGTTCCAAGGGATAATGACGTCCGTATTCTATACAATATTGGATACAAATCAAGCGTTTTCGAAGGATATGCAGGGGGTTTACGATTTTGTACAGAGTAAGGTGCCAATTGATCGCCGAATTTCATTTCATAAGCCGCGTCTGATGCGATATGTTACGGGGGTTGAGACGTATAAAATCGCGACAGATTATGGTAAAAATACCCAGGGGGATGAGATGGTATCGGCCTCGAGGGGATTGAATGAGGCTATCCAGAAACTTCGGGAGAATCAAATTGATTATTGGGTGCTGAAGCTGGGCAGAGCAGAAAAACCGGTGTTACCCATTGCTTTTGAAAACGCGGAGTTTGTGGTTTTTGAGGTTCCTCCAAATAAAGGATCACTCACCGGCTCGGGGAAGAGGGATTGAGATGCTGAAACATCTCGGAAATTTCGCGAATAGAAATCGAATGGACTTTGCCCAAGTTCCCTGCAAGAATAAGGCGGTCACAGCTCCAAGCACAGGCGTTGAATCCCCTTTCTTTGGATAATTGCAGCCAGTGAATACCTCCATCGAAGGAAATGTCGGTTCCAGAGGTGCCGGTGCAAATGGTGAGGGGAATTTCTTTTGTGTGGTTTGTTTGATAGAAAAAATTGTGGGGGAATTCACCATGTGCCTTGTAAAAAGTCTCACAGAGGTTGTTTTGATCTCTGAAAAAGAGTTGGAAGAGGGTGTCTTTGTTGATACCCGCGCTGACACAAACGCCACTGCGGTATCCGTAAGGGGGTGTGGCAGCTGCTTTCCATGGGCCCAAAATGTCGTTGGTATAGGCGGCAATCGCACCGCTGGAGTCCCCGAGAAACGAGGGTTGGGCATAATTGCCACCAACGGCGATACCTTTGGTCATTTGGTAGGTGGTTAGCCCGTAGCACCCCCAAGCTGGGCCACCTTTCATGTGTAAATCATGGGTTGGGAGACTCTTTATGTTCCATGTTTCATGGTCTGATTTGTGGGTGGACTCAGTAGTTTTTGTTGCACCTGGACTGGACGCAGAACGGGGTGGGTTTGTTGGCGGATGGTAGTCGATTTGA
>JALQWO010000082.1 GCA_023258655.1 Bacteroidia bacterium | reverse complement strand
TTCTTTGGACGATTCCTGACTCATCTGATTCAGCTTTTGCATCTTTTCCTGCAACTGCTCCTTACTCGCTTTTTGCTCCAACAACCGATTGATTTCTTCGATGAGTTTCTGCATTTCCGGCGAGGTCAACTGCTTCATCCGCTTGTTCAATTCCTCTTTCTTCTTCTGCATCTCTTCCGATGGAGGATTCGCTGCATTCTTTTGCTTGTTGATGTCCGCCTGTTTCTTTTCCAACTGCTTGAGCGATTCAACCATTTTTTGTTGCTCGTTCAACCATTGCTTAATTTTATTTTCCTGATCCCAACCGCTTTGATTTTGCTGCAATGACTCTTGCAATTTTAGCGACTCCTTTTGCAGTTCCTTTAAGGTTTTCGACGATTTACTCATCCCTGCGCCGATGCCCGCCTCTTGCTTTTCCAACCACTGATTGGCCTTTTCAGCCCCCATGCGCTCCAGGGTCATCACGGGCGTCTTATACGTCTTCCCTCCCCGCAATCCATCGTTATCCTTGACTGCAAACTGATATTCCAAGGCTTCACCGCCTTTCACACCCAAGCTTGCCAAATCAATGGCGTGGGTCAAGGCCCACTGGGGCGATGTTCCTTCAAACAACATTGTTTTGCGCCATGGTCCATTTTTTCCCGCAACGCGACACAAAAACACAACTTCTTTTACCTGGTAATCATCGCTGGCCAACCCCGTAAAATACCAAGTCCCCAATCGCAACGTATCGGCCACTGTTTCTATTTGAATATCGGGAAACGCATCCTGCCGAACAGATAGTATACTTTGCAATGTATCTCGACTCAATCCTTGAGGGCCGTCCATCGCAAAGACCAATCGCTCATCGCGGCGTGCCAGATGGGTGTAAGTGGCACCATTGACTGCGTTTGACAATCGCTTCGCACGACCATTTTTCATTTGGAGAAACGAATTCCCCACGAGCCAACGCAACACATGCTCACCCCGAAATTTGTATTGCAATCGCGTACCTTCAACCACTTCCAGGGCTTCAGATTGCGATAGCACACCGTCTGCAATTCCGGTGTAATCTGGAAAATCGGCATAGACTTCAACAGCCTGCCAATGCGGTTGCTTTTTCACAACAATCCGATGTTCGGCAACCACAAAATCCATCGCCCGAACAGGCAACACCAAATCGTCCATGACATCATCCAAACCGAAGGAAAACACACCGGGCTTTACCCTTCTTGCCCGTCGCCATTGTTCACCCACTTTCACCTCAACAACTTCGGGGATTACCGCACCTTCTGCTTGCCATTGTAACTGCAAATCTTGGCCTTCCTGCACCTCCAAAGAACCATTCAACAACCGCAAGGAAAACGGTGCTTGTCGCACAAACTCTCTTTGATATTGAAACACCCGAGAGGCTCCTTGCAGCAGCTCCGTGGATTCATAGAGCCCAAAAATCAGCAGCAACACCAAAAAAGAACCCAGCCGATACACCCATTTTCGGTGTTTTTTCCAATCCAATGCTTGCAAAAAAGGTACATCGCGGAGAGCGGATGTTTTTTCATCGATGCTGGCCAACAACAATTCATTGCCCGTTTGAGCACCAACCATATCCTCCAATTGTAGCAGGTTGATGAGTTTATCAGATACTTCGGGGAAATAGTTACCAATCCAACGTGCGGCTTCCTTTTGCGACAAAATTTTACCCACACCACGCCAATGCAAAAAAGGCACAATCACCCCCAGCGCAAGCATTGGCAAAAACAACAACCATATCGACCAAAACAACCACGCGCGCTTCTCAGAATCCAACCACAAAAAATGCTCGGTCAAGAATGCCGTGCCAAAGACCATCAAACCCATCGCTCCCACAGCCATACCACCCCGAATCAGACGCTGCCGGTAGTGCATCTTGATAAAGGCGTTTAATTTCTCACGAATCCCAGATTGCATGGTGTCAACCCAACATGGGCCAAGAACAAATATACGCAATTTTCAGGGGGACTTTTGAACAAACCGACCAACAACTGTGGCGATGCCATGAAGGGAGCGAGGTCCTTGGTAAGAGCAAAATCGTTATCGCAAGAGATTATCCAACATAATCGCCGTTGCCATCCCCGCATTGAGTGATTCTGCACGCCCCTTGCCGGGAATCGTAATTGGGTGGGTCACTAACTTGGCCGCGGCTTCCCGAATACCATGCGATTCAGAACCAATGAGTAACATGCTGTTTGGTGCGATGGCCAATCCGTGGACATTCTCACCCTGCAAATAAGCACCATACACCGTTTTGCCAATGGCCACCTCAGACAGTTCAGCGTATACAACCTCCACCCGCAAAAACGAACCCATCGTGGCTGCCAAGCATTTGGGGTTGTAGGCATCAACACTGTCTGTGGATGCCACTATTTGCGACAACCCAAACCAATCTGCCAAGCGAATGATTGTACCCATGTTGCCGGGATCATTGATGCCATCCAAGGCCAGCAAAAATGAAACATCCGAACGCAGTCCTTTCGAAATTGGCATTTTCACCAAGGCCATAACACCGGGTGCCGTATCAAAGGCAGTACACTTTTTGTTTTCTTCCTCCGTCATGAATTCGAAGGGATAGCTGGGCGCATGTCGCTCCACAAAACCGGGAGTGGCCCAAATTCCCTCCACATGCCAGCCGCTGTGGAATACTTCCTCCACTGCTTTGCGACCCTCCACCACGAATTGGCCATATTTTTGCCTAAACTTGGGCATGCGCAGCGAGGCGATGTGCTTGATTTGGGCAATGGATGGCATATTCTGATAGCAAATATCACGGTTTTCTGCGGAAGTATCTATGGATCGTGCTGGCGATGGGAATCCTCGCATCCTGTGGGGTGAAAAAGAGCATCCCCGATGGCAAATACCTACTCAAGAAAAATTCGGTTGCCATCCCCAAGAAATCAGCCCCTGACGCGGATATCAAAGCGCAAATATTGCATCGACCCAACAAGCGCGTACTCTTCAACAAACTTCCTGTATTTCTTTGGGCTTATGCCTTGGGGACCAACGAGAAATATCCAGAATTGTCCGACTCTGTTGGTTGGCGCCGCACGCTGAGAAAAAAATTGGGGGAGCCCCCTGTATTACTTGATACGGGACTGGCACAGTTGTCGGCCGAAAACATCTCCAACCATCTGTTCAACTTGGGCTATTTCGACGCCCAAGTGACATACCGAACCATCCTTGGACCCCGCAAAGCGCAGGTCGTTTATGAAGTGGAACCTGGGAAGGCATACCGACTGAATTCATTCTTCCGTCAGCCGGCCGACACGGCATTAAAACCATTGATTGATAGCCTCGTCGCACAGAACATTGCTTACAGACTGTGGTGGCCTGTCAACCTCAACGACCTCAACGCCGCCAAAGAAGATCTGACATTGGAATTGCGCGACCGAGGCTATTTCGAGGCCCAACCCGATTTGTTTCGCTATGAAATCGATACGCTGCAGAACAAAAAGGAAGGGGCTGTTTTTCTCAAACTCGACAACCCCAGCGCCAAGAGCAAATTCCAACGATATCGCTTCGGTGCCACCTATTTCACCCTCATTTGCTCAGACATTTACCAAGGAAACCACTACCCGCAAGCAGTCCACAGCCGGGGCAAACACTTAATCCTCAACCACTACCCCATCAAATCACAAGTGATGGAAAAGGTAATATTGATTGATTCTGGCCGATGGTTTTCGCAATCGGTGACCAACCAAACCTATGTAGGATTGGTAGACATGGCCTTGTTTTCCTACGTGGATCTGCACCAAGAGGTGGATTCAATCAATGGACTGATAATTACCCGCATTGTTGCCAAGGCAGTACCGCGCATTTATACCCAAATTGAACCCCAAGCCCTGTACTCACCACAAGGTAGTTCGGGTACCAACTTTCAAACCCAGAGTCAGCGATCCTTTGGTTTGGCCGGCATCATGTCGTTCAATAACCGAAACGCCTTAGGAAATGGTGAAAGTTTGAAGATCAGTTCCATCACTTCTTACGAAGCCATCTTCAAGCGCGGCGATTTAGGCAATTTCCAATACGGATTGCAACAAGGTTTCAACATGACCTTATCACTTCCCAACTTCACGATTTTGGAGAAGTTCAAACTGAAAAACCCCTACCAGCGAAAAAATACGGTTTTCTCCCTGAGCTACCAGGCGGAAAACAACCCCAATTTCAAACGAAGTTCCTTGCCGGCCTCCATCTCATTACAGTTTATTCGGCCCAATTTCAGTTGGTATTACACACCCATCGAGTTGAGCTTCAACCGCAACGAAATCAACCCATTGTTCTTGCCCAGGCTGCCGCAGCTCGATCAAGATTTTGTGAAACGCGTTTTCACCGACCAATTCATCACTGCCGCCAAATTGGGCGCCATCTACACAAACAACCGCCATAAGCCCGGACAAACCTACTTCTTCGGTCGCGTTGGATTTGAAACCTCAGGAAACTGGCATCGCCTCGCCCGATATTTGTTTCAGAAAAATTACAACCCAGACAGTTCCTATCAGTTTTTGGGCGTGAACTACTTCCAGTATGCCAAGGTGGAATCAGAAATCCGCATTCACCAAAACATCGACGAATTGAATAGCATTGCCTTTAGGGCCAACTTTGGGATGGCACTGCCTTATTGGAACAGCAATGTCATTCCTTACGATAAGCGATATTTCATCGGTGGAAGCAACAGTTTGCGCGGTTGGAGACCCCGGGGTATTGGACCTGGAAACACCCCCAGAAGTTCGGGATCCATCATCGACAGAAGTGGAGAATTTTTGCTGGAGGCCAACTTAGAATATCGATTCACCTTGATCAAGAATTTCATCGAGAGTGCCTTGTTTTTGGATGCCGGAAACATTTGGAACTTGAGTTCTGCTGGGTCTTCAAACGGTTATGGCGTAATCAATCGAAACACCTTTTTGTCTGAGGTTGCCGTGAATACAGGCATTGGATTTCGCTTCGATTTGAGTGTGTTTTTGTTCCGCATCGATTGGGGACTTCCCATACGCGACCCAAGCAAAGCGATAGACCAACGCTGGGTAATGACAAAACAAGTTTCTGGCAGTTTGGGCAAATATCTGCTCGACGAAACGGCCATCTCCATCGGCATTGGATATCCATTTTAAGCATTCGTTTTAAGTATTTTGGGGGGACATCCCGCACATTGGCGCAGGGCAATCCGGGTTAAACATGGCACCGAAGAAACATTTTTGGCATCATTTTTGGCTATTGGGGGATACGCAAAAAACCATGAACAAACGATTCTCACTGATTACCGCCGTTATTTTGGGTGTTTTCACCCTCTCCAGCTGCTCAAATTGGCTCGGCAAAGTCAATATCTTCCCAGTAGAACAGGATGTGGCTCTTGGTGAGCAAGTCGCCAGTAGCTTTGAAAGTGGATCCGCGGCTGTGGTTTTGGATTCCGCCAAAAATGCAACCTTGTACCGATACATTTACAGTGTGCGCGACACAATTCTCAACACAAATTTATTGGTCCACAAGAGCGATTTTCCTTGGCGCGTGAGAATCATTCACAACGACACTATACAAAACGCATTTTGCACCCCCGGTGGTTTTATTTACGTGTATACCGGACTCATGAAATATTTAGAAAGCGAGGATCAATTGGCTGGCGTCATGGGACATGAGATGGCACACGCGGAAAAACGACATTCTACAGATGCCATGACCCGGGAATTTGGGGCCAACTTGCTGCTCGAATTGATTTTTGGCACCAACAAGGCACAGCTGCTGCAAGTGGCAACGGGATTGGCGCAGCTCAGTTTTGGCAGAGATGCCGAAACTGAGGCCGACAACTGTTCGGTGGACTGGCTATACCAAACCAGTTACAACCCCGTGGGCGCAGCGGGTTTCTTTGAAAAAATTCAAAAGGAAAAACACCAAGTAAACATTCCCGAGTTTTTAAGCACCCACCCTGATCCCGGCAACCGTGTTGCAAACATGAAAAAGCGCTGGTCAGAAAAAGGTGGCAAAACTGGACAAACTTATGCTGAGCGATACAAAAAAATGCTCACTTACCTCCCCTAAAGCACAAAATCGCAGCCAAATCACCCTTGCAAAAAACAGACCCACCTTCGTGATCAAAAAAATCGCCATAACACTCATCCTATTGACTGTCAATTTCTTGTCGGCACAAACCGACTCGTTGGTAGGTGACGATCATGCGGATTTGGTCGCAATCAACGAGCTCTTGCGTGAAGCAGGAAAGCACCTCGGCACGCATTACCGCGGCGGAGGAAAAACACCTGCAGGATTTGATTGCAGTGGTTTTGTGGGTTATTGCTATAACACCACTTTGGGTATACGCACACCGGCGAGTTCGTCATTGTTTCACAACGCCGGGGTCCATGTTCCCATGGCTCACGCCAGACCAGGCGATGTAATCTGTTTTAAGGGACATAGCTTGAGCAGACGCGTCATGGGTCACGTAGGGATCATCACCGAAGTCACTCCCACAGAAATATATTTCATCCACTCCGCCACCAGCGGCGGGATTCGCTACGATGTACTGAGTGCTCAATATTATCGCTTGCGATTCATGGATATCCGAAGGTTTTTTTAGTCCTCCGACTTCTTTTCTGATTTGGCCTTACTTGCACGGGGTTTTTTGGGTGCTGCAGCGGCTTCCTCTGACTTACCCTCTCCCAATGCGGGGACTTCAACCGTGGGTGCAATCGCCTGAATGGGGGTAAAATTCAATTCTTCAGCCCCTTCATTGTGACCTACCAGCAAAGAGTCACCTTCCTTCAAATTGCCCTGCAATACTTGCTCGGCCAAGGGCTCTTCCAAATATTTCTGCAATGCCCGCTGCAATGGCCTCGCACCAAAATCAGCATCAAACCCTTTGTCGGCCAAGAACGTCTTCGCGCCATCGCTCAGTTCAACTTTGTAACCAATATCGCCGATACGCTTGAGCATCTTCGCCATGCGCACGTCCAAAATTTTGATGATTTCTTCTTTCTCCAAAGAATTGAATACAATTACATCGTCGATACGATTCAAGAACTCGGGTGAGAAAAATTTACGCAACTGGGCTTCGATCACCTGTTTGCTATCACGCTCCTTGTTCACTTCCTTGGTTTGGGTACCAAATCCAACGCCGGTTCCAAACTCTTTCAATTGCCTTGAACCAATGTTTGATGTCATGATAATCACCGTATTTCGGAAGTCAATTTTCCGTCCCATCGAATCCGTCATTTGTCCTTCATCCAACACCTGAAGCAACAAATTGAACACGTCAGGATGCGCTTTTTCTACTTCATCGAACAAAATCACCGAATAGGGTTTGCGACGCACTTTTTCTGTCAACATACCACCCTCTTCATAGCCCACATAGCCTGGAGGGGCCCCCACCAACCGACTCACTGCAAATTTTTCCATGAACTCACTCATGTCGATCCGGATCATGGCATCATCGGCATCAAACAAAAACTCGCTCAGAGATTTCGCCAATTCGGTTTTTCCCACGCCCGTTGGACCCAAGAAAATAAACGATCCGATGGGTCTATTGGGTTCTTTGAAACCGGCGCGGGTGCGCTGAATGGTTTTGGTGAGCTTCTCGATGGCTTTGTCCTGACCCACCACCCGCTTACGCAGGGTATCGGCCATGGTGAGCAAACGACGCGACTCATCCTCGGCCATTCGCTTCACAGGGATTCCCGTAATCATGGAAATCACCGCCGCAA
>JALQWO010000081.1 GCA_023258655.1 Bacteroidia bacterium | reverse complement strand
CGCCAGCATTAACTTCTTCAAAGGCATGCTCATGAGTGACCCACACAACCTGCTGCAAGTCTCCGGAGAAAATGCCCAGGCGGCCAAACACTTGAAATTCACGTCGCCGCAACAAGTGATCGATCAACAATCCATCATCCTTGAATACATCCAAGAGGCCATCAACCTCGAATCAAGCGGTGCTAAAATTGAATTCAAACAGAAACACGAACTAGAACTCCCTCAAGAACTCCTCGAGAAATTTGAGCAAGACCCCGCCTTGAAAGAGAAATTCATGGCACTTACTCCCGGTCGTCAACGAGGCTATTATTTACACTTTACCGGAGCGAAACAATCGGCTACGCGCACCGCCCGCATAGAAAAATGCATGCCCAAAATCATGAAAGGTTTGGGATTTCACGACTAGCCCAGAATCTCAGGAGCGCTTGTAATTTTGGCAGAAATGAATCACACCCAGGCCTAGCGCTACGATACCGGCATTGAGAATTAAACTCTCATATCCGATGACATAATCACCGAACCAAGGACTACCCTTTTCCCACGTGTGATACCAAAGCCTTTCCAAGGCGTTGAATTTGGCGATATCTCTCCCTTGAGACCATACACCTGCAGCATCGCTCAATTTCAAGAAATAAGTCAACATCGGAGATATCACACACCACATGACCACATACCACCCTTTGGGAGTCCAACGGGTATAGATACCCACGGCAAACAAGGCCAACAAAGGTCCGTAAGTATAGGTCGCCACCATCAAAACGGTATCGATCAAAGAGCTCTCGTTAAGCCAATAAAACAGCAGAATACAGAAAAACAACGCCACGGCAAATCCCAAATGCAAACCACGGCGTACCCGCATTTTTCTAGACTCATCATACCCCGACTTTTCCTCACCCAGTCCCAAAAAATCATGATACACACTGGTTGTCAATGTCGTTAATACACTATCGGCACTACTAAACGTGGCTGCACTTAAGCCCAAAACAAACGCAAATGGCACCAACCAGGAAGTACCGCACAGCGATAAGCCACCCAATGCCAACATCGGAAAAATGCCATCAGTGCTCGGCTTGCCGTTCAACACGGGTATTTCCAGGGCATATTTTGCCAAATAAGCATGCAGCATTACCCCCAAACTCAGAAAAAACACATTCACCAACAAGACCACAAAGGCCGTGGATATCATGTTCTTTTGGGCGTCTTTCAGTGATTTACAGCTCAGATTCTTTTGCATCATGTTCTGATCTAGGCCGGTCATCGCGATACACATCGCCGCACCGCCCATAAACTGTTTCCAAAAATTCAATTTGCTGTTGCCATCCCAGACAAAAATATCACTCATCTCTGAGTCCATGATGCGTTGCCATGGTGAGACGCCCACCCCTTTTTGCCAAAAAGCAATCCATTCCAGTCCATCGGCCAAGGCCACCACACAAACCAAAACCCCGCCAATCAAAATCACACTTTGCAGGGCATCTGTTACCACCAATGTCTTGATTCCGCCTTTCATTGTGTAAGCCAAAATCAACACGATGATCACGATGACCGACACAAAAAACGGCACGCCCATCGGACCAAATAAATAGGTTTGTAAAATAGCGACGGTCAAAAACAACCTCGCTGCACTGCCCAACAATCGAGACAAGACGAAGAAAGACGCGCCAACTCGCTGATGTTCACGCCCCAGTCGTGCGCCCAAATAGGTGTAAATGGAGGTGAGATTTTCTCGATAATAGAGTGGCAACAGCACATAGGCAATCACCAAATAGCCCGCCACATAGCCAAAAACAACCTGCATGTAACTCCAGTGAGCCACATTAACGGCCCCCGGCACAGAAATGAATGATACGCCGCTCATACTGTCGCTGAGCATACCCAACGCCACCATCCACCACAGACTCTGTTTGTTCCCTACGAAATAGCCATCTTCATTGGCCTTTCTTCCCGTGGCGTAACCCACCGCCAACAACATAATAAAATACAAGGCCAAGGCCAACAAAATCATCGAAGGACTCATGGGGTGGTTTTCTTTTTAGGCAAATTCAACAATTGGCGCAAGGACTCATCATTGTATTGTTGCTCCGGCGCAATTTGCAATGGCAGATACATCAAACTATTCGTTTTTATTTCAAGTTTCCTGAAGGCATCTCCACTGAGTGTGTATATGCGACCTTCGGTGTCCTTGGCCGCAAAAAACGATACGCGCGTGGGATCAAAGAGCAATGGAAATTCCCGCGTTTGTTGAGCTCCCATTCCCAATTGTGGGGCAACGGTGAACACCTGCACGCAATCGGGTTTTTTCAAACCCATCACCCATTGAGCCACATCAATCGGCGCTTGGCCTTGATCTGCAACCACCACATTGAGACTCAACACTGAATCAGGGGCATGGGGCGACGCCCATGCAAATCGTCCCAAACTCCGTATTTTAAAGTCATTTCGAACCATTCCTTTGGGAAGTCCAGCCGTTTCTAAAGCCACCAGGGAAGTACGCTGATATTCTTGCTGCCATTGTTGGTTTTGAAACACATCAAAGGCGTGATTCTTTTGCGCCTTGAGGGCAATAACTTGCCGGATGAGTTTTTCAAACTTCACTTGCTCCCGACTCGCCTTTTTGGGATTGCTTGCCCAACGCGTCTTGGGTTGCAACAGCTCTATTTGCCAAAGTCCCTCCGCACTCCTCAACAAAATGGCTACTTGGTTCCCTGATTGATAAAAATCCACATCCCAGAACTTATGCAATCGGAAAAACTCATCCATGACGGCCTTTTTTTCCCATTCTGTTCTAAAAGCCAAAGGATAATCGCGCAGCGGCTTCAATTCTGGAAACAACAACTCGGTTTTGTCATAGACGACCATCTCAAACACCCCTTTTTCTGCCAATTCCTTGCCTTGATATTTGCGAACTCCCACAACACCCCTACCCCTTCTCAGCACAAATTGCTGATCATTCATTGCCTTGTCTCCAACCCTCGCTACGTAAAATTCCGAAAATTTCGACAATGCCTGTTTGCTCTCATCGGGGTTTAACAAATAATTGTATCCTTGGGTGCTGATCCTTTCCGATAATCCTACCCGACTCACCGTGGTTTGCACAGTCGCCGTTTTTCTACCTGAGTAAAACTGGTAAAAATCTATGGCTGCTTTGTTCTCATCGGGGAAATCATAATCGTAATCATAGAAATTCCGCCATTTTTTCTTTTGGGAATCCCAAGCATAGAAGCGGGCATTGTAATCGGGCGATCCTGCGAAACGTACTTCGATGAAATAACCGTCTTTGACTTTCAGTACTTCTCTGCCTGAAAATGCCTCTATATCCAACACCAGCGGAGCAGAAAGCACAAATGATTTACCTGAACTATCCAATGTCAGTGGGGGTGCATAGGCCAATTGACGCTGTGCGTCGTTCATCACTTTCAGCCGCAGTTGATAGCTACCCAACCAGTCTTTTCCCTCTGCATTCACCATGCAACCCTTGGGGATCATCACCACCACCACACCATCGGCTGCATACAAACGGTCCTCACCATTGTTACCTTCGAATTCATACCAACCATCGGCAAAATCTTGTAACAAAGGCTCTGTAATGGGTTTAGGAAATCGAGAACGACCTTGCAAAGGAGTCAAGGGAATTGACACGGCGAAATCGTTGTATCTCTCCACCGAAGGATCGGACATAGCTTCTCCTTGGTCTGCCGCCACCAAAACGGGGAAATACGCAGCCAAAAATCTTTGCTCGGCAGCCAACAAATTGGGGTCACTACTGAGATAATGCAAGGAAATGGGATGGATAACACTCTGTTCTTCGGTGGCACCATTGCGCTTGGTCATCACGCGTTTGTTTTCATAGAAACCCACCTGAATCGACATATCGCCCAACACCGTAATGTCCTTTTCGGCCATCCAAGAAGCGTTATCAACCAATATCAAACGCTTCAATTTCATGAGCGATTTTGTGGCGGGAGGCAGGTGATACAGTCGATCTAGCGACAAACTCAGCTCCTCCACATTGGGCAAATAGTTTTTCACGGCATCCACAGCCAACCCAGCTTCCTTTTGGTTGTAGGGGGCTACCAACCCGATGCGCTTACACGTTCTCCATTCTTTGAAAAAAGAATAATCATCGGGTACTGTTTGAAATACCAGCGTCACCCCCGGAATAAGTGACCAATTTTTATTCATCAGCAAGGCATCTTCTTTCCCATCGGGCACATGCAACACCAAGCTGTGTAACCATTCCAATTGCGACAAATCCTCATCGGACAATATCCCCTGGAATCGCTGTAACACTGCTTCCTCCAGATTATCAAGTCGTCCCAACACCTGGGCTACCCGCGCAACATCTACCTCCGCTGCCACACGAATGCGTTGGACTTGAGCGAAGGCCGACAGATGGGTCGAAAGATAATCCAAATCAGCAGGAGAAGTAACCTCCACATACAACGAATAACCGGGTATTGCTGCTTTTGGCTTGACATAACTTGTTTGCGCACGCAGACTCATCGCGCTTGCCAAACAAAGCCAAAACACGAGGATTAAACGAATCACCCCCTTATTGGACAATGTCTTGCACAGTTGTAATGGAAATTGTTGTTTTAGAACCACTTACCAAAAAGTCCACCCATTTTTCCCAAAATCCCCAGATCGATGCCCAAAAACTGCATAACCCCCTGAGGAGTGGCCGGGTAGCCTCCTTCTTCAAATTTGGCTTTCAATCCGCCCAAAACAAAACCCAAGATATGCACAGCCAAGGTCTTTTTGCGGTCGGCATCCCAATCCAGGCCATAATAGGAAGCCGAACACCGATCAACCAGCGCGCGATAATATTCACTTTGTTGCAGTGCCTCTGCACCTCCGCCCATCAAGGATTGCAATTCTTTGATCTTTCCGGACATCATCAGTGATTGCATATACTGCAACGATGATTGTACAGTCAGGTCTACATATACTTCTGATTGTGATTCTGTCAATCCCAAGTCAGAACCATGCATACCGTGAAATTGCCCTTTGAATTCGTTGATATATTCTTGAATCTTCATGACATCGGTAGTGGCCAATGCCTCAGACCACTCAATTTGTGGGTCATTGCCCCCGTTACATTGTTGATGATGCCTTGGGCCGTAAGTTGATCGATGCGCACCTTTCCGTGAGCATGGATGATTCTGTCATCATCGAGCAGTATACCTACATGCACAACCTTGCCATCGGCATTGGCAAAAAAGGCCAAAATACCTGGCCGTCGCTGATCCCACATGCAAGGCTGTCCAACTGCCGCCTGTTGATATGCATCTCTCGGCATAGCAATATCCAAGACTTTGCCCACGGATTGAACGAGTCCACTACAATCAAGTCCCCAAATAGAACATCCACCCCATAGGTAGGGTGCATTTAAGAAGGCCTTCGCCGCTGCCGCGGCTCCGGCCACCAGGTATTTGCCTGTGCGGTAATAGTACAACCTGCCCTCAATGACAATACGATCGCCTGGAAAACGACTACCCGGCGACAGACCAATAACATCCCCATCTTCGCCCAAATAGTGAGCACCTACCTCTCGAACTGTTTGCCAATCTTCATTTTTGTAGGGCCGCACATCGCCTAAATACAATGAGGGAATCCACCCCAAATAACCATCATGATCCACCCGAACATGCAACCAATCGCCTTCAGCATCCAATACTGTGCAGGTTTCGCCAAACAACAGCGAACTCACCATCTCGCCCTTGGAATGACTGATCGACCGTAAAGGCGCCCAAGACTGAAGACAGATTCGTTGATTCATCGTTATAAATGCAATCGCTCTTTGCGATCCAATAACACTTCTACACTCTCCACGTGATCGGGATCGGGCACACAACAATCCACCGGACAAACCGCAGCACACTGTGGCTCCTCATGAAACCCGGTGCACTCGGTACATTTGTCTGGAACAATGAAATATACTTCCTGACTAACTGGCGCAAACTTTTGATTCACATCCACCATTTGTCCGTTGGCCAACAAAAACTCTCCCGTAACCTCGGTACCATCGGCGATGGCCCATTCTACACCCGCCTCATAAATGGCGTTGTTTGGACATTCCGGCTCGCAAGCCCCGCAGTTAATACACTCTTCTGTGATGATAATTGCCATAATTCTATCACAAAGTTAACACCCTTTCAGTAACTTCGACCCAAATATTAACGCACAAATCCATGGAAATTGCCATCCTGTCCGACATACACGACAATCTCAAAAATCTTCAAAAAGTCACAGACCAAATCAAAGCCCGCGGCATCGATACCCTAATTTGCTGCGGCGATTTTTGCGCTCCCTTTGTGATGAAGCAATTGGGGGCCACCGGACTAACGATTCATGCCGTTTGGGGCAACAACGATGGTGATCGTTTCAAACTCACACAAATTGCGGCGCAATTTCCCAACATTAAACTCTATGGCGAGTATATCGGCGATGAAGATTGTTTGTTAGAAATCGATGGTATTCGGTTTGGGGTTACCCATTACCACTTTTACGCCAAAGCCATGGTAAAAACGGGATGGTATGATGTGGTTTGTTTTGGGCATTCCCACAAAGTGCACCGACAAAAATTCGGCAATGCCTTGCTCATCAACCCAGGCGAAGTGGGCGGCATCATGGGTCAGGCAACCTTCGCCATTTTCGACACCCAACTCAGGGGCTCTGAAATTATCGAAATCAATTAATTCTTCTACAACGCGGCCAACACCGAAGGGTGGGCATGGGTTCGGATGTGCTCCACGATGGTGGCGATATTTTCATCCGCTGGACCGTTGTTCTCAATCACCAGATCGCAACGCTGTTTGTGGGGCAATATGTGGTTGTTGTACGCCGGCATTACGTGGTGCTCCCATTGATGCAAGCTGCGTTTGAGCGGAATTCCCCGTTCGCGTATGTCGCGCTCAATCCTTCGATTGTAGCACAACTCCAAATCACAATCCACAAAAATGCGGTAATTCAGCAGTGAATCAACGGCTTCATAATCCATCACAAACAATCCCTCCACCAACAAAATGGGCGCCGGATTCACAATTTCTGTTTGCTCTGGGGCATCGTAATTCTCAAACTGATACTTCTTGATCAACACTGGCTTGTAGGCGATCAAATTCAACAAATCCTCATGAAATCGCTCCGAAAAAAGGGCCGTCGGCAAATCATAATTGGCTTCTCCATGTGCATCAATGTGCTGCATTTCCAACGGTTTGTAGTAATCATCAAAACCCACCACGGTCACCTTGTCGCCAAGGACCTTTTTTAGCGCATCCACATAGTAGGTCTTGCCTGCACCCGACAAACCCGTCAATCCCATCACAAATGGCTCAATCATCCCGTCTGATCCTTACTTCTTTTTGACTTTGATATACTTTTCTTTGATCAAATTGCCTTCAATGTCGTAGGTCTGTTTCAACAAGGGTAATCCTTGATTGTCGTAAAACATCCACTCACCCACCATCGCTCCATCGTCGTCATAGGCACCTTCACGCTGCTGATAATGACTCACCATGCCATGTTTCCAAGGTCCGAATTTCAGCCCATCCCGATATACTCCTTCCGTCTCCACCTTTAGCTCGATGCGCTTAGTGACATCATTGGGCACCTCGCGAACCTCAACAAATCGCCCGTCCAAAATACCGTTGTAATAATTTTCAATACGCAAAGTATCACCAAAGGCATTATACTGAATAAACGCCCCTTGCTTTTGACCGTTGCTCCAAGACGCTTCAGATATTAAGTTACAACTCACGGCATCCCAAACT
>JALQWO010000080.1 GCA_023258655.1 Bacteroidia bacterium | reverse complement strand
AAGGTCACGTATGTTCCAAAAGGTGATGCCCCTGAGGTAAGTGGCAGCGCAGAATCCACCCACATCACACAAGGCGCCGCCGCCCACATTGATCAGCAAGGCATTTCTCAATGCACCCTGCGTTTGCAACCAATGAAAAATGGTTTCGCATGTGTGGAGAGTTTTGGCTGTTTCTCCATCGGACACAGTCATTATGTGGCTGGCGGGCACGGTGAGCTCAGCCATTTCCAGCAAATTGAGGCACAGCGAATGCGTTTGTTCACTGCACAAAAAAAAGATGGGTGATTTTGTTGGACGATTGTCCAATGCTTCAGAAAGTGCCGTGGCGATATCCAGGCCTGTCCAAATCATGCTTTGATTTTTTCGTAGCGCTGACTGTTTGTGGGATCCATGTCGGATAGAAACTTCGCCATGGCCGTTTTTTCCGGGACAGTGGCACCCTTATATATTTCGATCAATTCGGGCCACTTGGTTGAGAAAAAAGTCTTTTGCAAGAGGCTGTTTTGGAAAATTGTTTGTGATTCTTTGAGGGTTTTGAGTATCTCGGTGATGTTTTTTCTGGCTTGTTCTGGGTTTTCAGAAAAAAGGTCCATGCCTTTGCGGTGGTAGTTGTAGGTAAGAAGCCTGAGGTCTTTGAATCGGGGATTGTTCAAGTTCTCAGCGAGGTAAAAACGATTGCGTATGCCTTTTCCATCTGCTTGATTCCATCCGGGTTTGTTTGTCATCATGGCCACAATACTCTGTGCTTTGGCAAAATAGGGACTTCCCCCAAGTTCCCCATAGCTATCGAAATCTAGGCCGATGGCGAGATTTACATAGTATGCCAGCAATGTGGTGAAATCATTCATGTTCATGTTTTCTTGGTAGTCCAGATTTTCAAATTCTCGATAGGTAAAAGAAACATCTTCGTCGTTGAATTGGAATACAGTGGTTTTGTAGGTGGAATTGAATACGGGACGTACCACCTGAAATTGTAAAGTTCCTTTGAAATCGTTGTTGCTAATGGCAGTGATTTCAATGAAAAGGCTGATGTCTATTTTTTCTTGTAGGGCGATGTTTTCATCGGTCCATTTACGGGTATTGATGAATTGCTGAGCCGAAGTTTGCAAGGTGTTGAGTATTTGCTTGTCGGTCATTTGAACCCTTGGCGCCACCACCTGAATGGTTGATTTGATTTCCTGCGCTTGGGCCATGCCAGCACAGAGACTCAGTATGAGGGCCGTGAAAAAGTGAATCAATGGAACAACAGATGATTTGCGCATGGGGGTTATGAGTGTGTTTTGGTCAGCCAATCGCCCAAGATGTTAAGCAGGGATACAGCCACTTGGTTTTTTTCCTGTGCAGGAATGTGGAATTGGTTTCCGTCATTGCAAAACAGGGTTACCTCGTTGGTATCTAATGCAAAACCCGCTTTGGGATTCTTGAGTGAGTTTAAAACGATGCAATGTAGGTTTTTCTTTTGGAGTTTCTGCTGAGCATGAAATTCCTCATTTTCCGTTTCCAGTGCAAATCCCACAAGTACTTGGTGTGTTTTCTTGGTATCGCTGAGTGATTTGAGGATATCGGGATTTTTGGCCAATGTAAGCGTTAGGGTTTCATCGGACTTTTTGATCTTCTCTTTGGCAATATCAACGGAGTGATAATCAGCCACTGCGGCCGCCATAATGAGCACATCGCATTGGGGAAATAAGCTTTGACAAGCCTCGTTCATGGCTTGTGCAGACAATGTTTGATGGTTGTTGCTGCCGATGGGTGGATCAACACTCACCGCTCCATAGACAAGATCTACTTCCGCTCCAAGGGAGAGAAGTTGTTCCGCGATGGCGAATCCCATTTTGCCGCTGCTTCGGTTGCCAATATACCGAACGGGGTCGAGGGCCTCTTGTGTGCCGCCTGCTGTCACCAAAACTCGTTTCCCCAAAAAGTAATTGGGGGCAGGGGTAAGGTGTTTGCCCAAAATTTGGGCGATTTTCTCTGGTTCTGCCATTCTGCCTTTTCCCTCTAGCCCGGATGCGAGGGATCCTTCTTCAGGATCAATCATCGTTACCCCACGTGATTCCAGCGTTTGGATATTAGACTGTGTAGAAGGGTGAGTCCACATGTCGAGATCCATGGCGGGTGCCACAAACACGGGACAGCGTGCCGAGAGAATGACAGACATTAAGAGGTTGTCGCAGATTCCATGCGCCATTTTGGCCAAGGTGTTTGCACCGGCTGGGGCAATAATGATAAGGTCTGCCCAAAGTCCAAGGTGAACATGATTGTTCCACTCTCCTTGGTCTGATTGAAAGAAATCCGACAGTGCGGGGCGTTCGGAAAGAACCGACAAAGTTTGGGGTGTCACAAACTGCTTGGCAGATTCAGAAAGCACTACTTGTACCTCTGCGCCTTCTTTTTTGAGTATGCGCACCAACTGAGGGATTTTGTAGGCAGCGATGCCTCCGGTAATCCCAATCAGGATTTTTTTTCTATTAAAGGGGCTTTTCCGGAGCATCGGGGATTCTCCAGTAGGTTTTTTCTTCAGCGAACTCCTGTGAAGCCAACAATGTGGGCTTAGGCATGCGCTCGTACATCATAGAAATTTCGATCTGCTCTCTGTTTTCTTGAATTTCTTCCAAATTGTCTGAGTCATTCAAAAAAGGCTCCAAGCGGTTACGCAATTCTTCTTTTTGTTTCTCAGCGATTTGGTTTGCACGCTTAGAGATGATGATGGTGCTCAAGTAAACGTTGCTGGTTTCGTTTTCTAGGTTGCGCAGATCACGGGTTTCTGCGTTGCGGGATATCGCGTTGCTCATATGATTGATTTGAGTTTTGTTATTTCTTTTTGAATTTTTTCTTTGGTGTCTTTGGCATCCTTGGCATGTTCACCGCTGAGTTGATTGACATAAAAGTAATCTTCCAACAGGGATTGGGCCTTTTCCAGACGTTCAATGCGCTTGGATTCAATGCTGTTCATTGCGTACAAAAACTGTGCCTTGTATGCGATGTATTCCAAACTCTCTTTTTGGGGAATATCTGGATAGGATTTGATGGCGATGACCGCTGCAGCGCTGGCTGCTTTGAATTCGTCCATCTCAAAATACTGCATCACTTGGGCATACGCTTTTGCATGTCGTTTTGCACGTAACTCGTCGATGTGCTGGTTGCATTTGGCTACATACTCTGAGTCGGGGTAATAGTTGATGAAGGTTTGTAGCGCTTCAATCACATCGGCGGTTCTGCTTTGATCCAAATCGGGCTGTCCCACAAACAACACATCGCAGTATAATGCCATGTAGGCACACTCTATCATGCGGGGACTCCGCGAAAAATTGTCGGTAAAGTCCTTGAAAAACATGCTAGCATATTCATAGTCCTTCATGTAGAAGTAAGAATATGCGGTGCGCAGGTAGACATCTTCCAGACTGTCGATGTTGTTGCGATAGGCATCGCGAAGCTGTTCGTACAAAGGTACTGCTCGTGAGAAATCTTTTTTGTTGTACAGTTCGTTGGCCAATTTGTATTTGGCGTTGGTGTCCTTGCTCTTATAGATTTTGCCATACTCTCCGCAACTCGCCAAGGCAAGCAGTAGGAAGACGCCAATCCATGTTTTGATTTTGGACACCATAAGAACCCGCAAATATACGCATTTTCAAGGGGTTTTGCACAAAAATCAACGGCTAATTTGACTACTTCAACGGATTGTTTTTTCTACGGTCAATCTCTTGAAAACTTGTGCATACACAACGCAGGAATTGCCCCAATTTTGAATCTTTATGGAAACCCTGAACACCGCTTCGGCCATGGCCACCATGGCAACCCAAATTCGCAGAGATGTTTTGAGGATGGTTCACGCTGTATCCAGTGGTCACCCCGGTGGATCATTGGGCTGTGTGGACTACTTCACTGCACTCCATTTTCATTTCATGAAGCACAAGGCCCAACCCTTCAACATGAGTGGTGGGGGCGAAGATGTTTTCTTTTTGAGCAATGGACACATTTCACCGGTATACTACAGTACACTGGCTCGCAGCGGTTACTTTCCAGTGCCTGAATTGGCAACATTTCGGAAATTAAATACCCGTTTACAAGGTCACCCAGCCACCCATGAACACCTACCCGGCATTCGGGTTGCAACCGGTTCTTTGGGGCAGGGACTGAGTGTTGCTGCGGGGTTGGCATTGCAAAAGAAAATCGACAAAGATCCGCACACTGTTTGGGTGGTGACTGGCGATGGCGAATTGCAGGAAGGACAAATTTGGGAGGCAGTCATGTTTGCGTCACATCGCAAGCTCGACAACATGATTGTTGCTGTAGATTTCAATCAAAAGCAGATTGATGGATCTACAGGCGACGTGATGGGTTTGACAGAATGGACATCCAAATTCTTGGCCTTTGGCTGGGAAGTGTTGGAGATGGATGGCAATAACTGGGATGATATCATGACAGTGGTGCCCCAGGCTCAAAGCAAATTGGGCGGAGGGAAGCCCATTGTGATCATCATGAAAACAGAAATGGGTCAGGGTGTCGACTTCATGATGGGCACGCATGCTTGGCATGGAAAAGCCCCCAATGATGAGCAACTGGCCAAAGCGTTGGCACAATTGCCAGAAACAGAATACAAAGACTATTGATAAAAAAGGTTCAATTGTTGCTTAACCTCTGACAAAAATATATTTGCGATGAAAAAAATTCTCTTTCTAGTTGCGCTGCTTGTGTCTATGTCGACATCGGCGCAGGTAAAAAACGGGTACCCCGGACAGAAAACGAGAATGCTGTTTTTGTTGGATGGTAGTGGTAGTATGCTCACCGAAATGGGTAATTCCAACCGCTGGGCAGTAGCGGTTACCTTGATGAACCAAATGGTGGATACCCTGCGCAGCGTTGAAAACTTGGAAGTGGGCCTTCGCGTTTTCGGTCACACCCAACCCAATGAAAAGAAGGACTGCAACGACACCAAATTGGAAGTGCCGTTTGCCCCGTTCAATCACAAACAGTTTGCCGCACGATTGAAGTTGATCAAACCTTTGGGATATACTTCTATCGCCCAATCGCTGTTGGCATGTGCCAAAGATTTTCCGGAAGATCCTACAGCCCGTAATATTATCATTATCATCACAGACGGTGTGGAGGAGTGCGGAGGCGATCCTTGCGCCATTAGTACGGCGTTGCAACAAAAAGGCATCATTCTCAGGCCGTTTGTGATAGGTTTGGGTACAGACAGTGAGGCGTTTCGCAATGCCTATTCTTGTGCCGGTCGGTATTTCAATGCGGAGACCCCCAATCAATTTCAAAAGATTATCGGTGTGGTGATCAATCAAGCGCTGAACAATACCACGGTGCAAATCAACCTGCTCGACAACCAAGGAATGCCCAGGGAAACAGATGTCCCCATGACCATCTTTGATGCCGATAACGGTCAGATGGTTGAAAATGTCATTCACACAATGAATGGAAAAGGGGTGCCCGATACATTGTATTTGGATCCGGTTCGCAGATACCGGGTGGTAGCGCACACCAAACCGGTGGTTCAATCGGACATTGTTGAAATCGTACCGGGAAGACACAATGTGATTCCATTGAACACGCCACAGGGTAGTTTGATGTTGAAGATGGGCGGTATCACAAAGTATCCCAGGTTACAAGCCATCGTGCGAAAGGGGAACAACATGCAAACCATCAACGCCCAAGAGTTCAATACCACGGAAAAATACATCGTTGGAGGATACGACTTGGAGATTTTAACCATTCCTCGGTTGAAATTTAACAACATACAAATCAAACAGAATCAAACGTTTACCATCGAGTTGCCCAGTCCAGGGACATTGCAACTGAGTCTTGGTAAAGATGTAAAAGGGGCTGTTTTTCAGCGGGTCGACAACAAATTGGAGTGGGTGATGGACCTCAACGGAAGTGTCCCCAAACAATTTATCAATATGCAGCCTGGAGAATATACTGTGGTGTATCGTGTAGCGGGGGAGACGCGCACGCTTTACAGCAAAAACAAGGTGTTCAAAATCAATTCGGGCGCCGTAACACAATTATCGATTTAAACCAATGAAATCATACGAAATACTAGGACAAAAAGATACCCGGAGCGGATTTGGCGCGGGTTTGCACGAGGCTGGAAAGCGCAATAGCGATGTTGTGGCTCTGTGTGCGGATCTCACGGGCTCATTGATGATGGATGCGTTCAAGGACGAATTTCCGGAGCGATTCATTCAAGCCGGGATCGCCGAGGCCAACATGATTGGGGTGTCTGCCGGATTGGCTACCGGTGGGAAGATCCCATTTGCGGGAACATTTGCCAATTTTGCCACAGGTCGTGTGTACGATCAAATTCGCCAGAGCGTTGCCTACAGCCACAAAAATGTCAAGATCTGTGCATCGCATGCGGGCCTTACCTTGGGAGAAGACGGTGCAACCCACCAAATTTTGGAAGACCTTGGTTTGATGAAAATGTTGCCAGGCATGGTGGTAATCAACCCTTGTGATTACAACCAAACAAAAGCAGCCACCATGGCCATCGCTGAGTATGATGGACCTTGCTACTTGCGCTTTGGTCGTCCGAAATGGCCCGTGTTTATCCCTGAAGATATGCCATTCGAAATTGGCAAAGCGTTGATGTTGAATGAAGGCAAGGATGTCACCATTTTTGCGACAGGACATATGGTTTGGAAGGCGATTGAAGCGGGACACATGCTGGCGGAAAAAGGCATAGATGCTGAGGTGGTGAACATTCACACAATCAAACCGTTGGACCGCGATGCCATATTGGCTTCAGCCAAGAAAACGGGTTGTGTTGTAACCGCTGAAGAGCACCAAATGAATGGTGGTTTGGGCGATAGCATCGCACAGTTGTTGTCGCGCGAGTTGCCAACCCCCATGGAATTTGTGGCGGTGGACGATTCTTTTGGCGAGAGCGGTACACCGGACCAATTGTTGGAGAAATACGGATTAACCGCCACTGCGATTGTGGATGCAGCCGTTAGGGCGATGTCGAGAAAGGCATAAAACTTACACAAAATAGGCGGGTTTGGATTCGATAGAATCGGGCTTGTCGTTGTATCTTTGGAGGCCCCGCGAAGCGGGGCCTCCTTGCTTATACCCCCTGTTGGTTTTGTGTTGATTTTTATCGCACAATCCCAGGTGCTACTGAGGCAGGAGTTTGAGTGAAAAGCGATGAATACGAGAGAAATTTTGGGTGCCTTTGCCCAAATCCAACCCATGCAAGCACTGGCGGCCGCGGCGGAGCACGCGGCCGCACCCATACACCTGCAAGGTCTGGCGGGCTCGGGCTTCGCCCTCGCCACCGCCGCACTGTATGCCTCAACCTCCCGACCGATCGTAGCGGTGCTTCCCAACAAAGACGAAGCCCAGTATTTTAAGTCCGACCTAGAAAATCTCCTGGTGGGGGAGCCCATCTACTTCCTCCCAGATTCATTTCTTAAACCCTACAACCTCTCCCGAGAGAATGCCATGGGCGTGCAAGAACGCATCGAAACCCTCAACGCCCTCAGGAAAAACAACAAGCGCATCTTCGTTACCTATACCTCCGCACTGGCCGAATTTGTGGTGGATAAAACGGAATTGGAAAATTCGTCCATCGAAATGGCCCGCGGTCAGTCCCTCGATACAGACTTTCTCATGGAATTCCTGCAAGCCAATGGCTTCGAACGCCGTGATTTTGTCTTTGAACCCGGTGAATTTAGCGTGCGCGGAGGCATCGTAGACCTATTTAGTTTCGCCCATGAATACCCCTTTCGCATAGAACTCGATGGCGATATCATCGAAAGTATCCGCA
>JALQWO010000007.1 GCA_023258655.1 Bacteroidia bacterium | reverse complement strand
CAACACCAACAAATCGAAATCGACGCCCACCCCTAAGTGGGAAAAACAGTCGCATCAGAAGATGGACTCACCCAACGCTGAGTACTATTTCAACTCAGGGAATACAAAGGATGAATTGGATAAGCCACCGCAAGAAGTGAAAATGCCTGAAACGCCTGAAGAGATTGCGATCAAACAGCAGGTTCTCGGGGATGATGGGAACAACCATAGGCAAACGTCCTCAGGTCCCTCAGGTCCCTCAGCTCCCTCAAATCCAACATCGACCCTTCATCACTCCCAAAAATCAATGCTCAGCGCGGTTCAACTGCGTCATCAACTTCAACTCCAACGGAAACATGCACAGCAACATCAACGTCAACATCAACGTCGTCCAGGAGACCCTTTGGAATTGATCTTTATGATTCTCGGGCTGATTGGTATGTTGTTGGGTTATGACACCTACAGTGATGGTGGTGGTGGCAGGGGAGGTGGTGGCAGGGGTGGTTATTTTGACTGGACCACTTTTTGGGCAATAGCATCGATCGTAATTGCCGTGGGAGGCGTTGTGGCAGCGATTGCTCTAAAGGGAGAGCTTTTCGAAGGCGTATACTATGGCGTATTGATAATTCCATTTACCGTTTTAGGACTGCCTGCAGGCATTATTGGATTAATCAAGTCCACCCGTGATTACTACGAAGTAGGAAGATATTTATCGATTGCAGCGTTGGTGTTATTGGGTGTAATGTGGATTATTGGATTGACTTAACCCACTGTTTCGCAAGAATCAGAAAATTACTCAACCGACATTTTGAGGGGCAATTCATGGTATGAACGCACATACACGCCATTGGCCATTCCGGGTATCCATCGTGGGGAACTTCGAACAACACGCAGCGCTTCCGCGGCAAATTCGGGACATTTGGGCGATTGTTCGATGATTTTCAAATTACTCAACCTCCCATCCTTTTCTACAACAAACCCAACGATCACAGATCCGCTGATTGCCATTTCAAAACAACGCTTTGGATAAACAAACTTGTCGAAAATATAATTTCGAAAGGCAGCATCTCCACCTTTGAATTGGGCCCTGTTTTTGGCCTCACAGGTATAAATGCTGTCTTCCAATTCCTGCACTTCACCAACCGCGTCAACATTTGGCAAACTATTGGATTCCTTGACAGATTCAACAACCGTTGGTGGTTTGTTCTCACCATTGTTTTGCGCCATCGCGGTAACCGCGAACAACATGAAGCACCAAAGTCCAATTGTCTTTCTCATGATGCAAATGTATGAAATTCACCTTATTTCCACCACAGGTTCGCAAGACACTACGGTGGTTACGGAATTTGCGATGAAACACTTTTCATGGGCCTTGTGGTGAAGCTCCATGGACAGCATTTGGGCATTGGCCACCGATTTCTCTGCATCAATGATCACATGGGGTCTGAGTTGCACATGGGTCATCCGACCTACACCGCCAACGATTTCCAAAGTACCCGAGTAGTTGTCGCGATAATCGGTCACCACCACCCCTGCGTCGGCGCAAAGATGAAAATACCAAAGCATGTGGCAGGAAGACAAAGCATTGATAAAAAAATCCTCTGGGTTGATTCTCTGTCCATCACCCCGAAAAGCCGGGTCAGCAGAACCTGCAATGGGATACTTCCCAGGCGTAATGACTTCAAAATTCCTACCATATTGGTCGTAGGCGCTGGTGCCTGTTCCCAAGTTGCCCGACCATTCCAAACGCCCTTCAAACTGATGATTCGCCATAATGTTAAGTGCTTCGAAATTAACCAAAACCAACGGTTTTGAGGCCAGATATCCGCTGGGTTTCGATTTTTTCGTTTTGGGCGATGTCTTCGATCAATGTCAACCGCGTTTTGGCCGAACCCAAAGCCTTTTCGATGATGTATTTCCGCTGAACGTTAGAAATCTCCCCTGGTGAGAATGGGTATTTCCGGGCCAAGCGCAACGCATCATCGGATGACAAACCCCGAAAATACTGTTGCCAAATCCGGGATGTGATGATTTCTCCCGGACGTTCAAATCCCACTTTGAACAAAAAACGCCGCTCAAACGCCGAGTCCAAATTTCCCGTAAGGTTGGTGGTGGCCATCAAAAAACCTTGAAAATTCTCCATTTCCTCCAAGAAGATGTTTTTCAAAGCGTTGTTCATGCTGTCAACCGACTGCGTAACCTCGATGCGTTTGCTGAAGAGGGCATCGGCCTCATTGAAAAGCAACAAACACTCCCGCTTGGCCTGTTTGCACAGTTTTTCATATTGCCGGAAAATTTTTCGGGCATTTTTTTCACTATCTCCCACCCACTTGCTTTGGATTTGGGCCACGTTGACTTCCATGACGGGCATGTTGTGTTCCCTTGCCAACTGCAAGCAAAATTGTGTTTTTCCCGTTCCCGGATAGCCGTAGAGCAGCACACAAACGCCTCGCTGTCCTTGGTGCAATTGTTTGTTGATTCGCTCCCGTACTTTGGGATTCAACAATTTGTGGATGGGTCGCAGCTGTGCCTCAATTTCCCCATCAAACAACAAAGGCTGGGGCATGATCTTTTCCGGTGCTTTGTGGGGAACCGTGATTTGTTTGGATTCAAGCAAGCTGGAAAGGACTTCTGGACTGAGTTCGGGCAGCAATTGCTGAACCCCTTCGTCTGTGAGTCCAATTTCCATGTTCGCATCTACGCTGAATTGTCCCACAATCTCAAAATAACCACTCGCCAACGGAGGCCATTGCTCCGATTGCAATTCCGCACGCAGAAACGCTTTGGATTCCCAATGAGGCTTTTCAATGATTTGAAAAAATTCCTGCACATGGATGGTTTCATCTTCGATAACCCGCTTGGCCAAAATGGCCAAAAACAACATGAGACCAATGTCTGACGTCCCCCTGCCCATGATGTGATTTTCCATGTATTTCAGGCAGCACAAATTCTCATTTCTTCCCACGTGTAGTTGTTGCAGTAAGTTTCGAAACTGGGGCATACCAAACGGAGAATAGTGACGATCATTCATCACCACATCCATGAAATTGCGCAAAAAGGGCAACAATCCAAAGGGCTTCAATGCGCGGATGGTCTCAATATCGCCGGTGTGAAGGGCCGACTTAAAACGCTGTCCCAGTTGCAGTTCCAAATCGCTTTCCAAATCGCGGTGGATGAGTCGTTCAGTAATCAAAGTTTGAATAGCCTGCTGAATGGGTGCGCGACGACCCAGGCTAAACGGCATGAGTGACTTTACCAAAAATTTTTCATTCACCGATTCACAGTCAGGGTTGGATACAGCCACCAAGGCGATCACCGCAATTTGCAATTCGGGCACCATGAGGGAGCGACTGAGGTCGATCAGGTGTGGCACCTCGTCCAACGTGGGTTTTTCATGGCGTTGAATGGCGTAAATTCCGTTGCTGATTTGTTCTAACTTATCGATTATCAGCGAGTTTTGTGGATCAAATACATCCCCTTGATCGAAGGGGTTCCCGGACACATTGTTAAGATTTTTATCAGACATAGCTTAACAAGATACAGCGATTGGCTTGGAAATTTCGCTGCGCATCCACCCAAAAGAAATCCACAAAAAAGTGAAACAAGCGGAATTATTGGGTCTGTAAATGAAAAATTATTTCAAGGCATTTTTTAAGTGACGCGGATCATCGGATTGGATGAAATCGGGACGTTTGTTGATGGCATCCCAATTGTCTGAACCCGACTTAACATTCCACAATGCCACCTTCAATCCCGCCTGATGGGCTTTCTGTACTTCAGCCGCCGTAATATTGTCTGAGGCGATGGTAATTCCATCAAAACCCCGGGATGTCGCAAAGGCGAATCCCTCTTCAAATGACGATGGATAATAGTATATGCCACATTGGGGCAAGGATTGCTGACAAATGGTTAAAAACTGTTCATCTTGCGATTCGATGGCAATTCTATCACCCAATTGAAACAAATCAAGAACGCGTTTGAAGGCCCTCACAAATTGGTTGTTGTATGTATCGTCGTCCATGTTGGCCTTGTGCAACTTGCAGTCAAAAGTAAAAAAGTACTCTCCCGGATTTTCAACCCCTCCCAGTAGGTCGGTGAGCGACACGAGCAAACATTCTCCCCGCAACGATCCTGAAAGTGAAACGGCCTTGAGTTCCTCCCATGTTTTTTCATGAATACGGCCCTCGAGTTTGGTTGCATCAGACAGATCCACGTCATGGAATGCGACAAGTACACTGTCTGCTGTCATTTGCACATCGAGCTCGCTACCATCAAGTCCCAATGCCAAGCATTTGTTGATGCCTTCTTCCGAATTCAGCGGAAACCCACTGTTGATGCCCATACCCCCATGTCCCAGCCCAACAATCGATTCCTTTTCCGCAACCGAAATCAGCAACTTTTCTTTGCATGCACTCCAAGATATCCCAAGGAAAAAGACCAAAAACACAAGCGACTTGGGTAGATTCATCGACAACAAATGGTTAAATTATCACATGCTAAGTTACTGAAAATTGATGATTTCAGGAATTTTCAGCGATCGGCTACATCAAAATCGAGAAAAATGTCATTCTTATAGTTGTAGTTATCAACAGAAAATCAAACACAATATCAGTATTTATAGGCATTAACAATGAATATCATTATTTTATGTGGAAAAATGACAATACCTAACAAGGTCATTTTTGAAAATAAATAAAATCAAACCAATAAAATTGTCTTGCTAAATCTATACAATATGAATAAAATTTACTCTTACATCCTTGATTTTCCAGGAATGGTAAATCAAAAGATCTTCAACGCAAGATTGAATGCGGAAGTGGAACAGTTCGACACTGCGCAAGGTTTCAGAAGTTATGTGAAGACCCTGTATCAATGGCTATCGGTTTTGGTGTTCGTATCCATGGAATGGAGCGTCTTACAACAACTCATGGACTATTACGGTTCCGATGCAAGTGGCATGGCGAAAGCTTTCAGCGCCCTTACAGCTGTATTGATGTTGTATATGGCCTTCCCCATTGCCCACGTGATCAGAAGTCGGGGCGAATCCCTGGGATCATCAGAAAGCGGCATGGTGAATTTCCTTTTCCGCGATTTTGTCACTACCAACATCCGTATTCTTGGAGAAACAGCTGCAATTGTTGGCATCTGTGCATTGGGTTGCCAAGCCTTGGGCTTCTTGGCTGACAACAACCTATTCTGCGCAAGTGTAGGATCTGGACTGCTAGAGAATTTCGCATGGACGGCCTCATTGCCTATGCAAGGATTGAATGATCTGTTGGGTCTTCTGAAATTGGATTCCATCGCCAATGCGTTGAATACACTGATGAGCTTTAACATGGCCGATGCTGCAGAATTCGATGGAGACATGAAATGGAATGCGCATCATTTGGTTGCCTTGGCCGGTGGTTTTGTCAATGTCTTGATGGGATTGGCCCTCATGTATATCAATTTGGCCATATATGGCTATTTGTATGGCATTGTAGAAACGCTGACGGCTTGGGTTGCCAATCCTTCCTTGCCCATCAGCATGAAAAACAAGTAATGTACACTCTTGATTAGCACTATGGCAGGGGGCCCGTCGCAGACGGGCCCTTTGTTTTTTATTCATCACCTCCTTGAGAATGGTCCATCGATTGATAGATGAAACCAATTCCAAATTGATTTGTTACACTATTGTTAATATGAAAAAATGGATGTGGACTTCCCTCATTGCCTTGGTCGTTTTTGGTATTGCCTTTATGGTTGTGGCATTTAAAACAAGCGATATCGAAACGCCCGCTTACACGGTCCTACATCGAATCAATGAGGTAGAAATCAGACAGTACCCTAATATGGTTGTGGCCAAGACCGCTTTGACATCTTCCTCGTTTGAAGAAGCCGGTAGCCAAGGGTTTCGTAGCATTGCCAACTATATTTTCGGCGGAAACGAACAAAACCAAAAGATCGCCATGACTGCCCCTGTGGTCATGAACATGGGTGATTCCGCTTCGATGTATTTTGTGATGCCCAGTGCATACAAGAAGGATGCGCTGCCCAAACCCGCCGCGTCCAACGTGCGCATCGAAGAAGAAGGATCCAAAACCCTGGCGGTACTCAGATATGGTGGCTTTTCATCGGATGAAAAAATCAAATCCCATTGCGATAGACTGGGCAAAACCCTCACCGAACAAGGCATTCAAACCAAAGGTTCCTACATGTACATGGGATACAATGCCCCTTGGGATGTGGTGAACCGGAGGAACGAAGTCGCCATTGAGGTAGAATTAAATTCCTTGGTCAACTTCAGCGTAGGCCAGTAATCGAGTTACGCGAGTCGAATCGACATACCACCGAGGGTAAGTCCGGCTCCAGTGCCCAAGACCAACACACTTTTGTCGGTGACCGTGGCACCGCTCTTGAGCAACTTTTCTAAGCCCATTGGGATGGACGCCGCGATGCAGTTCCCGTGATTGTGGAGGGTTTCAACCAGCTTTTCCTGCGGCAAATTGAAATTCCGCTGATAGAACTCGTTCCCATAACGACTGGTCTGGTGCGTTACATGGTAATCGTATTGCTGAATGGCCCGACCGGTGACAGACTCCATTTTCGATACAAAATCATTCAAATGCTTCTGGGTTAACCGAATCAAATTTTTGCCATCCATGTTAAATTGATAACCCGGATCATTGGCACTGGCACCCCTACCCCGATTTACCCCACCACCCAAAGGCACATGTGCCAACATCGCCCCGGAAGGATAGTTCTCAAACAGGGTATTCTCCACTTCATAAACATATCGATCTGTACCCATGCCCGCGCGCTCTATCACCATGGAAACAGCGGCATCGCCAAACAATCCAAAGACTTTTTCATCGCTTGGAGACAGGGCGCAAGAGGCGATTTCCGCACAGACCAAGGCCACGCGGTTCGCCCGCCCCGATTGAATGTAAAGATGTGCGATATCCCAAGCACTGAGAAAGCTCAAGCACGTAGAATCCACATCGATACAGTTAAAATTGACGGAATCATCGGTAATTTTCGACTTGATAACCACCGAGTTGTGGGGCACCGGATAATCGTATGACGCGCCACAAGAAATCAGCAAATCAAGGTCTTTGGGCTCCAAGTTGGCCGCCGCAAGGGCACTTTTCAATGCGGAAACTGCCATCGTACAAACCGTTTCACCCTCGGCCACATGGTAGCGGTGATGCACCCCGGTATTCTTTTCGATGCGATGCGGACGACCCTGACAGATTTCATCTAGCGTGGTAGACAAAACGGATTTCCCAGGGAGGTGTTTCTCAATGGATCTTATGTTGAATTTCATGTCGGATTTTTCGTTGTTTTAAGGTTGGATTAAAGGTGGTTGCATGCCAATGTATACGCAAGGGTGCCTCATGAATCGGCGATAAATATTCCTCTAGCACTGCAGCGATGGCCGCTTTGGTTTCTTCAAAATGATTGGACTGAATGTTTACGTGAATCTCTGTTTCGCCGGTTTGCACAATCTCATAACGCGCAAATGCATCAGTAGCCAAGGCGATTTTGCGACTCAGCACATCGGGGAAAACCCGCTCACCGCCAATCCAAAGCACATCATCGTCCCTACCCAAAATCTGCTCTACCGCCAAAAACGGGCTGCCACATGAGCAAGGGGTTTGTTTGATTTTCAGTACATCAGACATACGATAGCGAATGACCGGCTGACTTTTTCGGGTAAAATCGGTGATAATGGGTCTGCAATGATGCTCATCGATCCATTCCGTTTCCACAATCAGGTTGTCCTCGTTCAAGTGCATGGTACCATGGTCGCAGCTAACGCCCAACAACCCCTCGGTGCACTGATATACCTCGCGAATGGGCGCATCAAAGACGTGTTTCAACAATGTGGCATCCTCGGGATGTAACACTTCGGCAAAGGATATCATCTGCATGGGTTTCCAGGGCGATGGTTGGGTGTTCCCTTTGGTGAGGATATCGGCGAGCGCCAACAAAATCGAAGGCTGTCCCGCCAGCACATCGGGCCGATACACCAACAGCGCTTCCGCCAACGTTTGTATGGGTTGAAAAATGTCGAAATATTGAAAATCGTAGATCGCCGATTGCACCGAAGTGTACAAATTGGAGTTGGCGCGAAGGAAAAAGGCCACCTTTTGTTTGCGGAACCACTTGGGGGGCAGAATACGGTCCATGACCATGACCACCCAAGATTCTCGCTCCTCGGCTGAGATCAAAAACAATCCCCGCTTGCCGCTGGTTCCCGTGGAAAGTCCCACCGTTATTCCATCGATGGTGGAATCAAATTCCCGGGAAGATTCCGCCCTAACGGCCAAATCCATCGCAGCATCGCGATCGATACCCACGGTATTGATTTGATTGAACTGATCCATGAAAATGGCTTTATCGATGATGGGAAGGCCATGCCTGTCCACTTTATCCCCTTGGATGTAAGGACGATAGAATGTCGATTTGGACAAGGTAGATTGCACAAACGATTGCCACTTTGTTTCTTGATAGGCCAAGAGTGCTTCGCGACTTTGGAACTTGCCACGCAATTTGAGTCCCACAAATTGCTTTAATACGCGCAGTTTATTCATGGCTCAACAGGATTTGGGTTTTGGGACAGTGGGTGAAGAAAATCTGTCCATCCGGATAATCTTTCTGCCAAGCGTGCAGGGCCCGCCATGTGGTTTTCATTTCGCTCATTGAATCAATGAAAATCTTCACCACCGGAAAGGGCAGCACGTGATCGGCAAACGCTTGGTGACTCCAGGCAGCATCGGTTGCGTAGAAGATACGACCATCATCGCTTTGATATTCAAAGCCCATCATTCCACGGGCATGTCCAGGCAGATGAACCCATGAGATGTCGGGGGTAACCGACCATTGATATCGCTGCAAGCCATAGGAATCCGTAAATTGATGTTCGGCCACTGACTCGATTGTATGCACGCGATTTGCAAAATCGTGGGGAAACAGGCCATGCAGTATGCCCCGCTTCACCGCAGAGAAGCCCTTGAATCTATGTACTTCGGCCAAAGCGGCGGCGGTACAAACAAATTGGGCTTGAGGAAAGTCTTTGAGACCCGCAATGTGATCACCATGAAAATGGGAAATCACGATCCAGCGGATGTCATTGGGCGATATACCCAGTCGCGACAATATGGCCAGGGGTGTTTCCTCGGGTTGCAGATGAATGGGCGTAATCCATCGATACAGTCGATCTGGAAAAGGCTGGGTGGCGGTGATAAAATGTTCTGTGTAGCCCGTATCCACCATCGCATATCCCCCATCGGGCAAATCCATCAAGACCCAAACAGCGGCAAAGGGAATTTCCACGAAGGGAGTCCTCGGGTCTACCACTTTGCTGTGTGAGGTACAATAGCCGCTTTGAAAAAACCGAACCCTCATTGTTGCTTGTGCCATGCAATAAATTCGTCTATCCCCTGTTGGGTTGTCATCACGGGTCTGTAGTTGAGATGGGATTTGGCCTTGCTGATATCCATGGTAAAATGATCGGCCAGCACGGCGATGCCATATGCGGTGAGCGTGGGCTCCTTGTGTGGATGAAACAGTTTGTAATAGGACTCCACCAATCCTGCCACGCGAATGGCCAATCCTTTGGGGACCTTCTTGTGAACGCGGTTATAGCCCAACGATTCGAGGGCGTAGTTGAGCATCTCCCAAAAATTGACAGGTTCGTCGTTGGTAATGTTGTAGGCTTCGCCAAAGGCGTGATCGGGGGCTTGTATGGCGCAATGAATCGCTTCGATGACGTTGCGGGCGCAAGTAAGGTCGCAGATATTGTCGCCCTTCCCCACAATTTTGAGTTTCCCTTTTTCGTAAGCGTTGAGTACCCGCGGGAATATCACGGTATCCTCAGCCCCAATGATGGCACGTGGTCTGAGGGCCAGTGTTTTGATACCCATTCCATTTGCGGCCAATACAATTCGTTCTGCTTGCAATTTGGTTTCGGCATAGCGATTGACCGGTTTTGGCGGCAGTGGGTCGGATTCTTTGACGTTGAATTTGGGCTGCAAATCCACGTAAACGGTGGGCGTAGAAATGAAGACGAACTTCGACACACCCGCGTTTTTGGCTGCTTGAAGCAATGTTTCGGTGGCGAGAATGTTGGCGCTTTCAAAGGCCGATTTGGGACCATAAGGCGATGACAATGCCGCACAGTGAACCACGATATCTACCCCATCCAACAATTGTTGCACAAAGGAAGCGTTGGTGAGATCGCCTGGAACAAATACACACCCAAGTTCGGTTAGCGCCTCTGCTTTTTTTGTACTTCTTGAGGTGGCGCGGACAGTGAAATCCGGCAAACTGGCAAAGTGGGCGGCGGTTCTTCCGCCCAAAAACCCTGAGGCACCGGTGATGAGTAGTTGGGGCATATCGCCAAAACTAAAGGATTCGGTTGAGCGGAAAAACCCACTTGCGATTTTCCGTAATTTTATTTTTCCCAACTACGGATAATCGCAACTAACATTGCATTCCGAACATGGAAAGACCGATAACATCCACGGAATCCCTGTATTTGGCGATTGAGGCATCGGTAGGATCTTTTGCTATGATTCGAGCGGTTCAGGGCGAATTCTATGCGAATCGCTGCGATCAGGAAGCGATACAAACAGCTTGGCAACAATCCATTCATGCGCACCCACATTTTCGTTCAGTTCTCAGAGGCAGAAGTTGGGTGGATGCCGGAGAGACTTTTCAGCCTGCGTTGGAAGTGGTCGCTGCACGGATGGACCTTCATTTACTGCCGCATTTGCGCGCATTGGATTGCTCAATGTCTGCCATTTGTCTGTGGCTGTACGAAGATGGCTTCGTGTTTCAAGCTTCCCACTCACTCACCGATGGCGTGGGTATACAACGATTGATTCATACCTTTTTTGACGCATTGCGCTCGGTTATACGCCAAGAGCAAAACACGGCCCGTATAAAGGTCATACCTGTTCAACAACAATACATTGACGAGCGGTCCCTCGCCAAACTCCTGGGCGTAAAACCCACGGGCTTTCTGCCGAGGTGGGACAAGCGATTTCAGGCTCAGGTACACATTGCGGGAAGTTCGATTCGCGACATGGCAGCCTGGCGGTCTCGAAGCATCCCGTTGGCCCATCTCGTATCGCCGGGAGACAACAAATTGCTCTTATCGCAAATCCTTTTGAAGACTGCCCGATGGATGCAGGAATGTCATCCAAACAAATCGGTGCGATGCATGCTGCCCGTTGACTTGCGGAAATACGGTGAAAACCCATGGGTGGATGGCAATTTGTCCCTCCCTTTATGGCTGGAAATCACTGGGCGAGAATCTGCATCGGACTTGTCACAGGACATTCGTTCACGCATCAAAAATCATGAACCTTTGCAACAAGCCGACCCAATCCCCATGAACAAAACATGGCTGCAAAACTGTAGGAATTGGCTGTTCATTCAACTCATAAAATGGAGCCACCGCCGGCATCGATACGCGCTCAACATGATTGTTTCATACTTGGGGAAATACGACCAAGAATCCTATTCCTACGGAGGGTTCCGCTGCGATTCTGTTTGGTCATCTGCCCTGTTCTCTGGCATTTCACCGCTACAAATGCATGTAACACACGATGATCAATCTGTGTATTTTCATATCAGTTATCAGCGACAATTGTTTACCGAAGCACAGATTGAGAACCTATTTAAGCAACTAAAACATCCAACCTCATTGGTGTAACTCCATCATTCGTCATTGCGATTTTCCGTAAACAAATTTTCTTCATTTGCGGGATTCCGTAATTCTTTGATTGCAATAAACACTATTTTCGTCTGATGGCTAGACAATTACACAAAACACCCAAGCTTGTTTCAATGCTGCTCGTTTTACTCGCAGTGATGTCAGGATGTAGCAGCAACAAATCTCAACTGCAAAATCATTCTCGCGCAAACTTGCCCAACTTGTATTTTGAACAAGCGATTACAGCAGAGAAAGCCACCGCAAATCAAAGCAAGATCCCAGCAGTTACTGCCGAAATCGCGGATTGTCAATCCCAACCAAATAAGCCCGCACGCCCACAATGGACAAAGTCACTGAGACAACTCGATTTCGCTGACACAAGCAAACCCCAAGTGAATCCAACCACCCCCAGCAGCACTGCCAAGAACAACAATACGAATAACGGCAGGACAGGCGAGAGCACGGCTCAGTTTGGACTTTTCGTGAATGCACTGATTTTTGTTTGTGGCATTGTTTTGGCAACAACCGTCGGCTTTGGATGGGGGTCAAGTGTTGGCCTTTTTTGGATACTTTTCCTGTTGTTTAGCATGCTCCTACTCCCCATTGGATTAATCACCAGCCTCGGAGCTTATTTCAAGATGAAGCGAAAAAAAGTTGACCGATCAATACTGAGAATTTCCCTTTATTCGCTCATCGCTTTTTTGGGTTCAATATTGATTTGGGCTATTCAGTTTAATAGCAATTAACAAAGGCAGCCAAAGAACTTTTGTTGTCCTTTTCCTCTGTTTCGAATTACGGATTTTCGCAATAATTCGAGTTCCAGTTTACGGATTTTCGCAAATCATCCCGATGGCGTTTTGATAATTTTGAACGCGAAAGCACATGGAATCGAATTTTTTTACTTGGAAATCACAACGCAATGAACGCAAGTGGGCCGTCGTCTTCTTTTTTTGCATTTTATTGATTTTGGTTTTGTCGTCTTGTCAAGTCCAACAACGCTACCACCACAGGGGCTGGCATTTTGAACTCAATAACTACAACGCTTTGCAACGCGGTGAAAAAGCGAGTAAACCTTCCACCCTGCGGCATCACTTACCACCACTATTTTTTGACGATAGTTCCGAGGAAATGCATATTTCCCAGCGATTAATCAATGCCGGCAAGCTTCAAAAATGGGTTTATAGAGACACAAGCATCCATCATGACCTGACCAAACAACTGAGAACTATGACCGTGGTTGGCGATACCTTCACAATGCATGGCAAATTGGTGGCAGCCAATGAAAACGGGATTTTCTTGTTCAATCCCCACGACCCCTTGTTTTGGGTTTCCAAGAAACCATACGGAAAAACCCAAACCGCCATCAGAGACAAAGTCCTCTTCGTTCCTTACACCGATATCCAAGAAATCAAGAAAGGCGGAACCTTGGCCAGCAAACTGGAGCGCGTTTTGAACGGATTGTTTTGGTTTTGGTTTTCACTCGGTGCCGCGTTGGGAGGATTTTGGTCTATCGGCGTATTTGGCAACTCCCCATTTATTTTGGGTAATACCCTTGAGGCCATCATCGGCTTTTTTGTGCTCATCGCCTATTTGGCAACATTGGTTCTTACCGTTGTATTGAGTTTGATTCTTACCCCCATCCTCTTTCTGCTACAACTGCCTGTGGCAAGGTTGAAAGGACGCTACTGGGCTATCAACAAGCGTCGCGAAAACGGCCTGAGTTTCTTGGCATTTATCAAAAGTCACCATGATCGTTATCGCCTATATCGGCGTGATATCGAAGCGTTTCAACCCGACGAAGAAAGTAACTAACCAGTACTACTTATTCAATCGCTGGTAAAGCATTTCCAAGTTCGCGGCATCGGATTCAGACATATCGCCCGCATTCAAGACACTAACCGTGGTTGCATCCTCCGCAAAGATGGGGGTCACTTTCTGCAAGATCAATTTCTGCTCAGCCGTAAACGAAACCAAGCCATTGAGCAACAATCCGTTACTGGTAATCAAGTACATGGACAAGAATTGGATTTCACTCTGCTTTGTGAGTGTATTCAATTGTGCATCACTCAGCACGGCATTGCGCAAATTCGGGAATCGTTTCATGAGCTTGGGGTCGACCTGATTGGCATCGAAACCTTGGTAAGCCCACTGCACAGGCATGTTGCGTTTTTTATCGAACAGCGATTGCTTCACCATCGGTGAATTTGACACAGCCGGCGGAGCGGCTTTAACGGGAGGGAGACTGTCTTTCAGATTCAAGGGCTTGGGCTCAACCACCGTATTTGTGTTTGAGGAAACCACCAGGGTATCGGCATTAGGACCATCCAATTCCAGTGTGGGGATACCCACCGATTTGTTGTCAGAAAACTGCGGTGTTTTATCGAAGACAGCCGTGACCACATTCTTTCGCACAACCACATCATTGGCTTTGGCATCGGTTTGAATCACTTCAAATTGGCATGGGATTTCATGTTTCCAAACCATATCTGCAACGCGTTCTGCGTGATCCAATTCCGAAGATTGGAGATCGCTGCGTTTTGTGACTCCTTGCAATTTTCTCCCCGATTGCAAAAGGGCCTTGGGAAAGTCAGCCAATGCATTTCTGCTTTCTCCCCAAGCATTGGCTCCTTGCACCCAAGCCGGAAAATCCATACCCGTGGAATCCCCGTAAAACCGATGTACTTTCTGGGGACTCAATCCTGCCAGACTATGAATGGCAATCATGAATGGCAAGGCAATGATGAATGCACCACCATCACCAGAAGAACCGGAAATAATGCTTGAAGAGCTGCTGGAGGCCGAGTTCAGCCAATTGCCCAGTGATTGACCCCTTCTTACGTTTCGAATTAAATAGTACGGAATATAGGCAAGTTGGGTTTCTTGGGCGATGAACAACCCCTCTTGGGTACATCCGATCATAAACCCACCCACTTGGGATCCTCCCCAGCCTCGGAGTGCAGAATTTTTGTCGAGGTCTTGCCATCTATCCGCCATGAATCGAACTTGAATCCAGTGATAATTCCACATGGGACTGCAATAGAATTCGTTGAGTACGTTGGGTGAGTTGTCCTCTGCGAGACGATGCAATGTTGTGGAATCGATGGTACGGGGCGTGAGTGGGCCATAATACACCCAACCCGATTTGATGTTGGTATCGCCAATCATCCGATAATACATATGCACGAAGTCCGATTTCCCGAAATACGGATCGCGTCGCACTCGGTTCGATTTATCCCAATCAATCAAAGAAAATTGATTCGACACTTGCTTCTTGGGCAACTCAACTTGGCCGTAGGATCGAATGCTCAAACCCAGCAGGATCGATAGAAGGACAGTACATTTTTTCATTGAGACCCAAAATTATTCAACAGACAGATTTTGGTGTTGCGTTTTTCCGTAAGTCTACGAGCCAATTTTACGGATTTTCGCAAGTTTCAGTCCGGTGGTGTGAAAAACACCCATTTCTCCCACAAAGCCCAAAGGTACTATCGCTTTTGCCAGCATTTGAGGTCGTTGTTGAACGCTTGATTCACCAAGTCATAATTCAGGGGAATTTCCTCACCCCCGCCGAAATAAGTAACAACCCGAGACCCTTTGGGCAGGGCCTGCAATTGTTTTCGCACAAAACCACAGTAAATTTCGTAGTAATCTGCATCGAGATCGATCGACTCATCCATCGCAGAGAATGGCTGGAGATGTTCATAAAAGGGATTGTAGAGGTAAAACCCTTGAAAATCCGCAAAACGCACATTCATGATGTTGCCGCACAGGAACCCCACATTGTTTAGCCCGCTGTTATCCAGGAGTTGATCGGCTACACCACAGAGGGACTTTCGTTGCTCTACCCCTGTAAAATGGGCTTGCTCAAACATCGCCCCACCAACCAAACAGAACTTGCCCATCCCTGATCCCACATCCAATATTTTGGGTTTAGTGTGTTGGCCACCACACAAGAATTTTGCTGCCTCTACCGCCACTTCTACGGGCGTAAAATGGGTTGAGGTATGTCGCCTCACATCCATCGGCATGCACGCATCAAAGGCAGAATCCAAGGGCAAATCGCCCTGCTGCAATTGCGCTATCACCGATTTGATTTGTTGAATTTGTTGTTGCGACATTTCGTAACACAAAGGTAATTGGGAAATTCACGCTTTGTTTTTCCTTGCCAATCAATATCTTGCGACCTTGAATTTGCCAAATCATGAATCATTACTTGCTTCCCAATAAGAATTTCTGCGCCGGATCCAATGAACACATCATCGCTGTGATGTTGGTGGTAGTGCTTGGGCTAATCACCACCCGATGGGCCCAGCGATCCTCTCCCGAAAAACGCGACCAAATCACCCGAGGTTTCGCTTGGATATTGGTTTTCAATGTGTTGATATGGCAAGTAGTCAAGTCGTATGTGAGCTTTTTGCCTGAAACAGACCCCCATTATGTCAAGTACAATTGGGGTGAGGATTTGCCGTTAAATCCCTGTAATTGGTTGGCTTTTGTGGCCCTTGCTTACAGTTATACAAAAAAGGAATGGTTGTGGAATTTGCTCTATTTTTTCGTCTGGGTATTTACCTTCAATGCCATCATCACCCCCGCCTTGTATGAGGGCTTCCCGCATTTCAACTTTTGCAAATTCTGGATTAGCCACACGGGCTTGGTGATGTTTGTGATTCACCTGTTGCGATTGAAAGCCCCCGAACTCAGGGTAAAAAACCTGTTTTTCGCTTATGGCTGTCTACAAATTTTCGCGATCCTGTGTTTGGGCATCAACTACGTAGTGGGTGAAACGGCCAATTACTTCTTTTTGGCCCACAAACCTTTTAGCGCTTCCATCCTAGACATTTTAGGACCTTGGCCTTGGTATATCCTACAGGGCGATATCATTTCACTGGGACTGTTTTTCTTGGCCTGGGCGCCGTACAAAATCACCCTAATGGTTAGAGAGAAATATTCATCGGCGGGCTGAAGATTTGCGTTGGGTTAGAATCCCAATTCGTCTTTACCACCAGCGGGAAGCATGGCTTTTTCATTGTTGTATCGCACTTCATTGTCCTTCACTACATATTCGGTGATGATTTTGCCATCTACCTGCTTGGAACAATACAACTTCAAGTTGGTAAAATAGGTCATGTTTTCCCAACAGATTTTCTGCACAGACGCCGGTATATTGTTGGCGTTTACAATGGTTTCGATGGGTGATGCAGTGGGATTGGCCGCCACCGATATGGACAGTTTTGTAGAAAAATCAATCTTACTTCCATCCTGCAAGATCAAGGTTTCAGGGATGATATAACGCTTGGAAATTTTTGTTACCCGAGCCAAATATTCGGTATGCACGCTGTCTGCTGCATAGGCTTTTTGGGTAATCACGATGCCTTTGAATACCACACGGGAAATGGGGGTAAAATAGAAACGCAATTCAATATTTTCTCCCGCCATTTTGCCCACCAAACGATAATCTTCCTTGTTTTGCGCCACCAGCTTCAAGCCTGATTTGGTGAAGGCGGCCGCCACGGAATCAATGTTGCCGATGATGTCTATCATGTTGATGCGCTGAGCAGAAGAGGTATTGACAAACAACCCCAATAGCAACGCGACAATCATGTGCATCCAAGCTCTGCGTAATTTTCTTTGCATTTGTGGATTCCCTATCAAATGCGATGCCACAAACGATGCGTAACTTTGATGCATGGCAAAAAACCCATGGGCTGTAATTTTCATTTGTTTGATGAGTGCTTTTGCGGTACCCAGTCAAATCCAAGCCCAAGCACCCAAAATCAAAAAAGTATTGTTTATCGGAAACAGTTACACGGCGGTTAACGACCTACCCAACTGGGTCCGGTTGTTGGCAGAAAGTGCCGGTGATACCTTTGAGGTGGTGGGAATCACGCCCGGCGGAACCACGTTTTCTCAGCACAACAACAACCCACAAGTAGCCGCTGAATTGGCCTCGGGCAATTACGATGCTGTCATTTTGCAAGAACAAAGCCAGCTCCCCTCCTTTCCTCTGTCTCAAGTAGAATCGGACTGTTTCCCCTATGCCAAAGCGCTGGTGGATGCGGCAAGAGCCGGCAAACCGTGCATAAAAGTCATCTTTTACATGACATGGGGACGTCAGAACGGCGATGCCCAAAATTGCGCCAGCTGGCCACCGGTATGTACATTCTCTGGAATGAATGAGCTATTAAGACAGCGATATGTACAAATGGCCAAGGACAATGGATGCGATGTAGCACCCGTGGGTTCCGTTTGGCGGGAAGTACGAAATAAATCGGCCATCAATTTGTATCAAGGCGATGGCAGTCACCCGTCCACCGCGGGGACACACCTTGCCGCATTGACCATTTATCGCGCGCTAAGCAACAAGCGCTTGGATACGGGGATCTTTCGCGGTCCGATCGCTCCCAGCGACCACCAAACCATTTTGGCTGAAGTCAACACCATTAGCCAGGACTCCGCGAGTCTGTGGCAGTACGATACTTGCTACCGCAAAACAGCCTCAGTAGGAGGTGATGTTTTTGATGCAACTGCCAGGATGCAACTGCGTTGGATAGAAGGTGGGTCTGTGTTACAAATACGCTGCGATGGGTCTGATCTGCTTGGCGTGAGGGTTTTTGACGCCACGGGAAGAACCATTTGGGGAGCTCCGGATCCATCTACCCAAGGTTTGGGCGATGAACGCTGTATTCTGATGGATACCCGATCTTGGTGTCCCGGGATGTATATTTTGCGCAGCGGATGCGGTAATCGACTGATTTGGAAGAATTAACTTTTGCGATTTTCCGTAAACTGGGAATTTATTTTTTGCGATTTTCCGTAAACCATGCGATTTCTTGCCCGGAATTTGGTAAAAATCGCAAAAAAACGGCATTGATTCCCATAGATTGCCTGCGTGGCCAAGGATAGCGCCCAAAGGTCCCCCTTGAAATAATTCCTAATCAAATACCTTTGTTTTTGAGGGGTTTCAACCACCCTCCCAGCATGACCCAAGAACTACCCATCGTACCAGGCCGCGGACTCAGCACCCGCTCTGCCACCGAAATGCGTTTGGCATTCCTGCAAACGCAGGGTTTTTCCTTGGATGCCATCACCCAGTCACAACTGGATATTTCCTCCATTCAACACAACATCGAATCGTATATCGGCAGTACAGAAATTCCTTTGGGTATTGTGGGTCCGATCGCCTTCAACAACAACAACAACAACAACAACAACAACAACACAACCGAGTTTGTGTATGCACCCATTGGAACGCTGGAGGGTGCCTTGGTGGCCAGCATGAACCGAGGAGCAAAAGTGGTCTCGCGCAGCGGAGGATTCTACGCCACCGTGGAATGGCAGAAAATGGTGCGTACTCCCATGCTGTTGCTGAAAGATGCCGCCTTTGCCCGTCCCATTTGCGATTGGATTGAGCGCAACTTTGTCGACATCAAGAAAACCGCGGAAGCCTATTCCAACCACGCCCAACTGCTGAAAATCGATGCCCAAGTTTTGGACCACTGCGTGCATCTGCACTTTGTGTACACCACGGGGGATGCATCTGGACAAAATATGACCACCACTTGCACGTGGCATGGCCTGTTATTTTTGGTGGATCAGCTAAGAGAACATTTTCCCGAATGCGATTTCGAATTCATCATTGAGGGCAACGGTGCATCGGACAAAAAAGTATCGACCCACAACATCCACGCCGGTAGGGGAATCCGCGTCACAGCGCACTGCGACATACCCCGACAGGTCATCCACGAAGTGTTGCGAACCACGCCAGAACGCATGCTGGAATTCGTGAGGCCATCCCAAGAATATGCCAAGAAAATGGGCATGGTCACTTTCAACGTAAATGTAGCCAACGCCATCGCGGGGATTTTCGTGGCCACTGGACAGGATTTGGCATCGATACACGAATCCAGTTCGGCCATAATGGACATGCAACCCTTGGGTAGCGTAGTATACCCCGAAGGTATCCGATTATCCCTCACCCTCCCCAACCTGGTGATTGGCACAGTGGGTGGAGGAACCCACGTGGAAAAACAAGCGGAGGCCCTCAAACTCATGGATTGTTGGGGCAGTGGAAAAGTACATCGCTTTGCCAAACTCATCGCGGGATTTTCATTGGCCTTGGAAGTTTCTACCTATGCGGCCATCATGAGCGGTGAATTTGCCAAAGCCCATGAGAAATTGGGTCGCAACAAACCCGTTACTTGGCTGCTCAAATCCGAAATTACCCCGGAATTTTTACAGCCCCACCTGAAAGATTGGCTGGGAAAACAATACATACAATCGCTGTCATGGCGCACCGATTCCCAACTCGAAAACGGGATCATCACCAACATCACGGGCAAAATCAGCAACAAACTGATTGGGTTTTTGCCCACCACGCTCACACTCACAGATGCTACCAACGGGCAACAGAACCAAGAGCGATTGCTCATCAAATCAAAGGCTTTAGACACCGAAGTGATCAAAGGATTGCATTTGATTTCAGCCTCGATTGATACGGGACTGGCAGACTTGATCAAATTACACCAACAGCAATTGGAATACGCAGGTTGCCACCTCAAGGAACCCGCCATTTACCAGCATTTGTCGCGCCAAGGCTTCGTGGCCATGCCCAAGCATTACGGCAACATCATCAAGGCAGACCGTGAAATTCATTTGGTCTTACAAGAGTGGATTACACCATCGCACATCAACTTACAGAATAGCGAAAACGAACCGGAGCTTTGGACCCCGGAGCAAATCCAATTGTGCTTGAGCAGCATTGACGTAGCACACCGCATGCTAGAAACTTTCCCAACAGCCAAGCCCGATCTTCTGAAACCGTTCGAACCCTGGAGAGCCTTGAATTTGTATGGCAAACTCATGGATATTTTGATTGAGGAATGTGCAGAACCTGACCAAATCGCGCAGCTGCAACTGGTGAAGGAGGCCATGCTGAATTTTGAATCGGACTACCGCGATATGAGGTGGCCGCGCGTGCCCATCCACAACGATTTCAACCCGAGAAACACCCTCATTCGCAGCAGTGGCATGCCCTGTATTTACGACTGGGAACTGTCGATGATTGATTTGCCACAGCGCGATATCATTGAATTTTTGAGTTTTGTATTGCCCGAAGATTTTGACCGGGATGTGCTCATGGGACATTTGCTTGACCACTATCGACAGATCGTGATGCGAAAAGGACCCGGACACAATCTCACGTTTGGCGATTATTTGTCGGCCGCCGAGATAGCTGTGAAAACCTATATTTGCTGCAGGGTGTCGTTTTACGAAGTCTCCAGTATCGTGGCACGATACGATTTTTCGAGGCGTATTTTGGCGGTTTCGCTCCGCATGTTACATATCCTGGAGATGGCGTTGGAAACGGTTCACTAACCCAGGACACCCAAAACCACTAAGTCTATGAGCAAAGAACTCACCCTATACATGATTGGCGCCTTGCTACCGCTGGTGATCACAAACATCGCCCACATGGTATTGGTGAAGCGCAATGGATGGGCAGCGTTAAGCATCCCCATTCACGTGGGTGCCTTTGGCGCAAACAAAACCTGGCGCGGGGTGGTATTTGTTTCGGTCGTCAACGCAGTTTGTTTTGGACTGATCAATTTTCCGGGTGGGGTGCTGCTTTCTCATTTGAACGACACAGCCACCGACGCAACGCTATACAATGACGCAATACTCAGAGATTTGAGCACCTGGCACGGGTGGGAAGACATTTTATTCAAATGTTTCATCGGTTGGGTGTATGGGATGGCCTATGTACTTTTCGAGCTCCCCAATTCTTGGCTCAAACGCAGGATGGGCATTGCTCCCGGGGCCACGGCCACGCGGGGTGCTATTTGGTTTACCCTACTCGATAAAACCGATTCTGCCTTGGGGGTAAGCCTCGTTTTTTGTGTATTGCGCGATTTTTCTTGGAGCGATGCTTTGCTGTTTTTTGTCACGGCCTCTGCCCTGCACTTCCTTTTCTCTTGGATTTTATACCTTCGAAAAATTAAGAAATCTTTTTAATTGACCCAAACGCTTTTATTCCTCTCATATGAGCAACGACACTAACTCCCCATCGACCAAAAAGGAGAACATTTGGAACTTACCCAACGCCATCAGCCTCTATCGATTGCTGTCGTTCCCCTTCCTACTCTACCTCATTTTCGTGGGAAATGAATCTTTGTTTGCCACCCTGTTGTGTATCAATTTGGCCAGCGATGCCATTGACGGAATAATCGCGCGCACTTTCAAACTGCAGACCGAGTTTGGCGCTCGACTGGATTCCATGGCCGATTGGGGAACTTATATTTTGGCGTTTGTGGGTATTTACAACTTCAAAATGCCCGATCACGGCCAAGATTTTTGGCTGTTGTACCCATTCATTGGCTTGATTGTTTTTTACAACCTCTTTTCGTTCCTCAAATTCCGTCGCTTGCCCAGTTTGCATATGTACAGTACCAAGTTGGGCGGTTATTTTCAGGGCATTTACTTTTTTGGCTTGTTTGCTTATGGCTATTACGCCCCGATTTTTTTCTTTGCGATGATTTGGGGATGGCTGAGCAGCATCGAAGAGATTATCATCTTGATTTACCTCAAAGAGCTGAGGTCGAACGTAAAAGGATTGTATTGGATCCTGAAATCGGACCGATCCACTCAATAAATCAGCGGAAACAACTTCCAAGTCTTGGCTTTGTACGCGCGATAGGCTTCGCCAAAATGGCCTTCCAATACGGCTTCCTCTACAGGTATCCGCTTGTGTGTGGTGTACCAAACACCCCAAAGAATCACGGCAATACTCAACACACTGTGCAAGGCCAATCCCATACCCAAACCGTAAATATACATGCCTGTGTAGCTTGGATGTCGGACCCAGGTATAAACCCCATCCGACTTCAATTGATGGTCTTTGAGGATGGTTACTTTCACCGTAAAGGCGCGCTTCAAACTCAGTATGGCGATCCATCGGAGCAACAGTCCGGCTGCAAATAACAGGAATGCCACAATCTCCCAACTTGTGCCCAGCGCACTTTCTGCTATGGCCTGATTCTGTGTAAACGCTTGCCACTGCGCCCAACCAAAATCTACGGGTATCGCCCCGAAACCCCAGTGCCAGGGCTCAAAGACGCCCACCAAAATCCCTGCGATCACAGACAGCGGCATCACCAACCGAAAAACAAGAATGGTGTTATCATCTTTGACGAATTCAAACTCCCCGTCTTTGGCATTTTTCAGACCGTTCGCCAAGAGGGCCGAGATCAATACGGCCAAGCCCATGAATAGGATGAGTGCGTTCATTTGGCTTCGTAATGTTCAAATTGTGGATCAAACAGTACCCCATAAATGGCTCTGGTAACCGAGGTGGTTTTGGGTCGTGAAGACAATCCCAACAACAGCGTAAACCACGACAAATTGGGCACGTGATGGTGTACATCGTGGTTGCCAACACCCATGCCAAAGGGAAACCAAAACGTGTTGCTTTCGTGTTCATTGTTGTAGCCCACATGTTCACACCAGTGTCGCAGCACACTAAACGCATTCAATACCAGCAAGGTGGAAAGCACATAGGCCAAAGTTGGCTTCACGTTAAGCAGAACCACGAGGGTGACGACACTGGCCCAGGCTATATGAAAGCCGTTAATTTTGGGCGACATGACTTTCTTATTCATTTTTTTCACCCGTTTTTGCTGGGTCACAATGGAATAGAGTGTGAACAAAAGTGGCAACAAAGAACAGAGGACATAGAGCCAACGGTGATTGTGGTACAATGCTTTTTTACTCTCAGGCCACAGGGGATCCACGTCGGTATTGGTATTTGAGTGATGTATCAAGTGAAACTTGCGAAAGGGTTCTGCATAAAACGGCATCAACATCAATCCGGCGCCCAAATTCATGATATAGCGATCGGCCGCGGTGCGGGTAATGGATTTATGAGCCCCATCGTGCACCAACAGGATAAAAAATCCATGGGCCATCATACCAGAGAAAAGTACCACCCAATAATGACCGGCTTCAAACCACTGTAAAAAATATCCTTGGGCCCAGTATAACAGTGCGGCGGTAAACAACGTCACAAACGGAATCA
>JALQWO010000079.1 GCA_023258655.1 Bacteroidia bacterium | reverse complement strand
ATCCGTGGTAATCATGAGCGGATAGAAAGGATCAATCATTACGGCAAGCTCTTTGGTTTCCAATTTGCCCAAACTCTTTTCAACGGTGCCAGGATGTGGGCCATGTGGAATACCTTTGGGGTGCAAACTGATCATTCCCCGCTCAACGTGCTTTCGGCTCATAAAATCACCATCAACGTAGTACAGAATTTCATCTGAATCAATGTTGGAGTGATTATAGGGTGCTGGAACACTCAAAGGGTGGTAATCGTACATGCGAGGAACAAAGCTGCAAATCACAAAATTACGACCTTCAAATGTCTGGTGAATTGGAGGCGGCATGTGTAATCGTCCCGTAATCGGTTCGAAGTTGTGAATACTAAAACCGTAAGGGTATAAATACCCATCCCATCCAACTGCATCAAAAGGATGTGTGGCATAGGTGTAGGGATAAATCAAGCCTTGCTTCTTGATCAACACTTTGAACTCCCCAATTTCATCATGGGTTTCTAAATTCTCAGGCAACATGATATCACGCTCACAATAAGGCGAATGTTCCATCAATTGTCCTACCGTATTTTGGTAGCGCTTGGGTGGATAAATGGGTGTAGGACTTTCCACAAAGAAAATCCTGTTGTTTTCATCGTTAAAATGCAATTGATATATTGTTCCTCTTGGAATTACCAAATAATCGCCATATTCAAAAGGGATATTACCATAGATTGTTTTCAAAATCCCGGTGCCTTCGTGTATGAACAATACTTCGTCAGCATCTGAGTTTTTGTAAAAGTATTCCGAGAAGCCCTTTGTGGGTGCCGCAGAGCCCATAGCCACATCACTGTTCATCAACAATGTCTTTCTACTTTTGAGATAGTCCGCTTCTGGCTTTGTTTTGAAAGTGAGAAAGCTCCGATGTTGCATGTTCTTCTCCATCGCCACTTTGGGTTCTACACTCCACGGTTTCTCGATGTTCTTGACCAATGTTGGTGGATGGCAATGATAAATCAGCGAATAGAGGCTGCTAAATCCTTCTGTGCTCACCAATTCTTCAGCGTATAATTCGCCATTAGGCTTGCGGAATTGCGTATGACGTTTAGCCGGAATAGATCCGGACTTGTGATAAAATGGCATAGGGTTAAAAATCTTTGAATGCGAAACTAATAGATTTTATCCTCAACTGAAAATGACGGATGTCATAAACTTGCAATCGCAATCCTTATCAAGTACATTTGAGATATGGACATTTTCAAACTCAACCGAATCGGCCTGGTTTTGGGGGTGTGCATACTCGTATTATCGGCTTGTACCAAAACAGAAAACATCGTTATATCTGGGAACAAGGTCCCCAATTACAAAGGTGTATCTACCCTAAAAATCGAAAATTATGTGCAGCGAATGTTTATTGATTTATTGGGTCGTGAAGCCACTGACATCGAGCGATTGTCATTCACAAAACAATTAAAATCAGCAGAGTTGCACGATTCTTGTCGACAGCGATTGGCGCATTTACTCATGTTCGACACAACCTACCGTTCGGGTGACTCTTCTTATCGACATGCTTTTGCTCAAAGAATTTATGATATATCCAAAGCCCGGTTTTTAGAGGGTGCAGCTGATCCGAGCATTGCCCAGTTTATTGGTAATTTGAGTTTTGCGATAACCGTATCTCGACTCAATGGAGATTCCATCAATGTATACCGTTATATCGATGCCCAGAAAAAATTTTACGATGTGTTGAATAGCCGAATCGCTTTCAGGAAGGAAATGAAAGACTACAGGAACATGTGTGCGGTCATGATGAACAACGACATCTACGATGGAATCAACATGAATAGTTTCAATTTTATCAATGCCGTTTTCGACAATTGTTTATTGAGAAAGCCAACCAAAGATGAATTTGATCGTTCATATGCGATTATTGAGAAGAACATTCCATCTGCTGTATTTTCTCGTTGGGCAGCCAACAAAAATGAATATTGTGATGCCATCGTCAATTCCGATGCCTTCCATGAATCTCAAATCCGCTGGTTTTATTTTGTTTTATTGCAACGCGAAGCAAGCACAGCAGAAGTAAGTCAATTATTCCCTTTGTTTTACATCGATCATCGAATTGAAACCATCATTCAAAAAGTCATTACTGGAGATGAATACGCGCAATTTTAGTCAAATCTATTGGTGGATCTTGTTTTTACTGGCATTGGGACACTTCAGTTGCACCAAGGAGAGAATCATTGGATACAATGTGGAATCCTCAACTGTTTTGGAAGATAAAAGCAAGAAAACCAAGAAGAAGAACGACGCAGAATTCATATCCATCCTATACACCAATTTGTACCAAACAGCCATTTCGCCGAATCAGTTATATAAGACTCAGAATGTTTTGTATTCCATTGGTGATCAAGATGTAGCCAATGAAATGCTCTTGAGTAATTATTTCAATACATCGGGTATTACCATTCCCAAAGATGCTTTGATGCGCAGCGATATCGATGCTTTTGTTGTTAACACCTACAAGCGTTTTTATTTGCGATACCCCAGCGAGGGTGAAAAGGCGTTTTTTAAACAATACATTACAAACAATGCGGCAGTTACCGTAGAGATGGTTTACACAGCATTTGCCTGTAGTGAAGAATATCAATATTATTAAGAACGTGGCGACATGAATAGAAAAAAATTTATCACCAAATCAGGACTCGCGTTGGGCGGAGGATTATTGGCACCTTACATTTTGCCATCAGGGAGGTTGTTTGCGAAGTCAGGCACGGTGAAAGCGGACCACGTGGTGTTGGTGATGTTTGCCGGTGGTGTTCGTCAGCAAGAAAGTGTTTTGGGGCGATATTTAGAAGACAGTCAGGGTGTGTCTGGCGCAGCTGGAAACATTATGCCTAACTTGTTTGAAGGCAATGCTCCGAACAAAAAAATTGCCTACGGCACGAGTGTGGCGGGCAAACCCAACGGGTCAGAACCCATTCCAAAATTACTGACCCAAACCATGGAAAAAACTGGACTCTTGTTTCCCGAAATGCGGGCTCAAAGTGCAGGTCACTACGTGGGTTTGAACACCCTCCTTACGGGGAATCCGGGAACCAACCAAGGATTGAAAGTTCGACCTGCCTACCCCACCATTTTTGAGTATTTGCGGAAGCATGCGGGCTTTAAGGCAACAGATACTTGGTTTATCGGAAATGGCATTGGCAATTCCACCCCATTGCTCAATTCAAGCAATCACAAGGATTATGGCTTGGCCTATGGGGGAAACATGTTTGCCGCGCCGGTGACGTTTTCTGGTGCAGGCAAAGAAGTACTTGGAAATGCAAAAACCTACTCACGTACGGATTTGGAACCCATGTATTTCATGAAGAATTTTCTGGATCAGAGTTTTGCGCTTACCAAAGACCAAATAAGCAGTGTTAGCAATACAGATGAAGAGAAAACCCAAATCAAAGACTTTATAAAAAGCGTCTTTACAAAACAACAGGCGGGACAATTGGCCATGCCTCCCGTGACGGATTCCGGCGATGCCATCAATATCATGTACGCTGCTGAGGTTTTGAGGGAGTTCAAACCAAAAATGTTGGCCGTGAATATTTCTGGAGTAGATTCCTGTCACTCGAACTTTACAGGTTATTTACAGAGTTTGCACCGGGCCGACCATATCACGGCTTGGTTGTGGCAACATATTCAAAACAATATTCCAGAAATGTCGGGCAATACGGTTTTTATTGTCGCTCCAGAATGTGGCCGAAACCTCAATCCCAATCCCATTCTCGATCAAAATGATTGGGTTGCATATGATCATAGCGACGCAAATGCTTTGAGGGTATGGGGATTAATGTTGGGTAAAAGTGTTCCCAATATCCGCATTGGTGGTGAGGCACAACCAGTGGGACGTTTAACAGATATCGTTCCAACCATCGCAGATATTTTTGGGGTGCTTGATGATGTAAATGCTTGCGGACTCATAGACCCCCTTGCCCGAAGTTTATATCAACGAATTTGACATGAAATCCATCATTCACAATACACCCTTCAATAGCCTAAAAAACCTCATCTTGGGAGGATTTTCTTTGGTGATGTTGGTGGCTTGTGAATCAGAGGGGCCGGATATCAAAAATCCATACCCAAATGGGAAAGATACCCTTCCAAGAGCCAAGGACACATGGAATTACAGAACCATCCAAGGATTGCATGCCGGTTTATTCAAGCCAACTTGTGCCAATAGCGGATGTCATGATGGAAATTTTGAACCCGATTTTCGTACCGTTGAAAGCAGTTATTACTCTTTGGTTAACCAGCCTGTAACGAAACCGGATCTCGGCGGAAAATTTGGCTATCGCGTTGTCCCCTTTTCGGCGAGCAATAGCATGCTACCCCACAGAATGACGGTTGATTTGAATGGCAATTCTGGAATAATGCCACTGTCTCTGGAATCAAATAGCAATTATCCCCTTGAAAAGGATTCGTGGCGAGTAAGACTCAATGATTGGATCAATGCGGGTGCCAAAGATTGGCTTGGGAAAGTACCTGTTTCCGTTGATTTTCCTCCTCAAATTTTGGGGGTTCAATTTTTGGTAAATGGAAGCCCACTTTTTCGGGCGGGCAAATACGAAGCTGCCCAAATCGGTGTAGGTCAATCTCCAGAAATATGGGTTTCCTTGAGTGACGATAATACGGCCATCAGCAATCTAAAAAACGTCACGATCAATTGGTCTACCGATCCTTCCAAATTTGATGCAACCAATGAAGTTCCTATGCGAGCAGGCCCAGCCAAAAATATGAATGGGTTGCTTGGCTCCGGATGTGAATATTATTGGAATTACAATTACAACGGCAGTAAACACATTGAAAATGATGTTGTGTGGTTTAGAATTACCGTAAGTGATAGTAAAAATACAGACTACACCATTCCCAATAGCAACAGTATGTTTTTATTGAAAACCTACTTCGCCATCAAGTACAAATAAGAGATACCATGAAATTGATTCATAGATTGTTGGTGATTGCAATTATTTTCATTTCATGTAAGTACGATGATCAATATTCGGGTGATCCCATGCCAATTATTTCGGCATTAAAACTAAACAAAACAGATTTCAAGCAGTTTTCAGACACGGTTGTCCTAACATTTGATTACAAAGATGGTGATGGAGATTTGGGATTTGAAAGCGCTGATTCGCTATCGGTAGAGGTGAAAGATTTGCGATTCGCGAAACCCGACTATTATCATTTGAAACCTTTGTCACCCATAGGATCAAAAATCGCAATATCAGGGAGCCTTCGTATTGTGTTAAAAAATATTTTTCTGTTGGGTGGTGGGGCTTCTGAAAGCACACAATTTCAAATCCGTATCAAAGACCGAGGACAACATTGGAGCAACGCATTGGTGTCTAAATCAGTCAATATCAATAAATAAAGCTGTGTTTTACACATTGAGGTATTTGGCAATGTTTCTATTGTGGTTCTGCTACAATGTTTCTGCCTTTGCCCAAACGACGGTAGCTCAGCAAAATGGGAGATATCGCATCTGTAAAGGAAATATCACGGATTCAGACAAGGCCCTAAACAAGTCGGACTACGACCACAATGAAAACAGTACTATGACGTTGTCCATTCCAGGAGCAAAGTCGATCACGCTGAGTTTTTCAAGTTTTTGCACAGAAAAGGACAATGATATTCTTCGCATTTACGACGGCAAAGACACTTTTGCCAAACTTTTGGGTACTTGGAGCGGCAACATAGGTCCTGGCAATGTGAGCTCTACAGACAGTTTTATTACGTTGCATTTTAAGTCCGACAAAAGTATTACTTGTTCTGGTTGGAAAGCTTCGGTGGTGGTGCAAACCATCAAGCCTACCCCGTTCAAGTTTCTTCAGGCAAGCGCTGGGATATCCTTGCCCAGTTGCAAAGATTCTATCATCAAATTGGCCACGGACTTTGCCATTCCATGTGATTCATTCACCTTGTTAAATACTGCCATTACGGGTCCCAACGGTGTGAAAATAACGAAAGTAAGAGCGCTGAATTGCAGTGGTGGTAAATCGCAATTATTTGAATTGACGATAGCGGGAGGCATGAACCTGAATGGATTGTACAAGATTAGCCACCAACACGGTTACAGAGACTATTGTGATAGTGTGTATTCATTGCAGAGTTTGTACAATTTCTCCATGTCCAACTGTCCGATTAATGTAAATCTCAGCAGCACTCGGGATACGATTTGCAAAGGCGATTGCATACAACTCACGCTTAAAGTCACGGGCGGAGACTCTACCAAATACAAGTATACATGGACACCCGCTGCTCTTTCTGGGAAAGGCCCCATCACACAATGTCTCACGAGTAATCGGATATTTACCATCAAAGTCGAAGACGGTTCTTCCATTCCCGGTTACGACACGCTGAAAATCATCGTATTAGACCCGCCAAAAGCACAAGTAGACACAACGGTTTGCTATTACAATCCCAATTTCCAACTCCGTGCTTCACCCCCTGGAGGTGTTTGGAAAGGTAGCGGAATTGTGAATGCCAAAACGGGTGAATTTAAGCCGAACAGTGTTTGGGGCACAGTGAAAGTTTGGTACCAAATTGGGAGTTGTGCGGATACTGTTTTGGTAACGGTAACAGCGCCCTACAATTATGAAAATGTGTTCTGTCCCAACAAAAATGCCTATCCCCTCTATTGGTATGGTCCGGCTGGGGGCACATGGACAGGGCCGAAAACGACACCCAATGGGCTGTTTACTCCGGATACAGCGGGCACATATACGTTGACCTATACATGGAAAGGTTGTGTATCGAAGAAAACCGTATTTGTTCAACCCATTCAGGTTGCCCAATTCGATACTGTGTGTGAGTCAAGTACCTCGGCAACCCTCAACTTCTCCCCAAAGGGCTTGTATCCCAATTATTTTCCGGGATTGGTCAATTATTATTACGGAACTTACAACCCCTCTTTGATGGGAGGGCCCAAGAATTATAACATCATATATGTGGCCCAGGGTGGTTGCCGAGACACCACATTGTTGACAGTTTTGCCGAGTGACGCCGGCTTGAACGATACATTTTGTCCCTCCGCAGGCAATCAAATCTTAAAACCATTTCGACCAAATGTCAATTATACCTGGTCAGGCAAGGGAATTAATGGCGTTGGTAATTTGTATAATCCAGGTTGGTGGTCGCCAAGTGCAAAATCCAATATTGACACCCTCACATTGAAAACGGCCAAATGCGTTGATCGCAAATTGGTGCATATTGTGTCGGTCCAAGTAATACAGCCCGACACATTGAAATTTTGCTTGGAAGATACGTTTAGCACCTTCGTTGCGAAAGGTGTGAAAGTTTCTATTCCAGGCGGCATTTGGTCCGGACACAAGGCCATCAAAAACAATGGATTTGACCCCAGGATTTCCGGTCCCGGATTGTATAAAATTCGCTATGCGAATAAAGGTTGTGACGATACTTTGTTGGTTTGGGTCAAGGATAAACCAATTATTCAAATAGATACATCTATATGTTTGAATGTCAACCAACTAAATTTATTCAATAAAGATAAAAAAGGTGTATTTTGGGGGCCTGGAATTACACAAAATACGGGCGTTTTTGTGCCCGGTGTTGCAGGTCCAGGCAGTCATGTAATCCAATACAAGTCTTCCGAAGGTTGTATCAACAGTGTAAATATCCAAGTGGATACTTTGGTAAAAATCACCTTCGCCCATCCTACCTGGTACTGTTTCAAAGATTCACTTTTCCCACTTACAGCTCTTCCCTCTGGTGGAAGCTGGTTCGGAAATGGTGTCGTCGACTCTTTTGTCAATCCGGCTCTTGCAAAACAAGGAAGGCACAAGATCAATTACCGAGTACAAAAAGG
>JALQWO010000078.1 GCA_023258655.1 Bacteroidia bacterium | reverse complement strand
AAAAGGTATTTTCTGACTCCAGTTTGTTTGCAGCCTGCATATTAACCGGGTTGCCCGAAATATCCATCAAAGACACTTTTGGCGCCCTCGGCATACTCGCAAAGAAGTTGGCTCTATCGATGTTTGATCCATTGTCTTGCATCAACACTTCAAACTTCCCTTCCTTTTGCGGAGTGATAAACAACACCATGCCTGAACGCTCGATATCTGCCGCATTTGAAACAAACTTTACGCGGTCACCTTTGGGCACAAAATTGGTATCCAAGGTAATGGTGAATTTCTCACCAACCTCGGCACGCAAATTTGATACTTCTTGAATAAATCTAAAAGCGGGCGCCTCCACGCGGAAACTCGTGAGCACGCGATCCTCACCCACCATGATTTCCATGCTGTAGTTGCCCGCCTTCGCAGGTTGATAAACTAAGCGATAATCACTGCCATTTGTGGGCTTACAATCTACAAGGCCCCCGTTTATTTTCACCGTGGGTAACGCCCCTTTTTTCTTCGGTCGCACCAACACATCCAACTTCTCTCCCAAGATCAAATTCCGCTTGAAACGCTGAATAAAATCGGATTCCTCCACCGTTAATATCTCAAATTTCGGCAGCTCCACATCCTTACCTTTCAAGGCAATCAGGGTTTGATATAAGAATACCGTGCGAAGATGTTCGAAAGAGGTAGACATCACCCCGTTCGGAGCTTCTTTGAAGAAAAAATCAATGTTGTTGAATTTGTTCCCCGCGAAGTCCACCGGTTCAACCAAATCAGCCGTCAAATCTTTGATCCCAACAGTCTTGTATTTGGCGACATACTGATCGATGATGTCCGCCACTCTGGGTCCGATTGCCCCTTTGCGGATGCGCTTTTCTGCAAAGTTATTTTCACGCAAGCGATCTCCACTGACACTCGTTTCCTCTGCAAACTTTTTATACTCTCCATTCAAAGCATCCAGTTTCCCCACCAAATCCAATGTGGTATTCTTCAAATCCAACTGCTTTGGATCCAAGGAATTGAAGGCCTTTAAATCCTCCAGCAAACGCTCGTTCAAGGCTGCTTGTGTATTGGCAACACTCGTGTATTGCGTTACATACATCCCCGGCGAAGAGAAGAAAATAAAGAGAATGAACACCAAGTACAAGAAAGAGAGTTTCTTGAACGAAAAGTTCTTCGCTTTCGATATGGTAACCGTAGATCCCATAAAACGGATTACTTACCGCTATTCAAAAACTGGTTGTATTTTTCATTGATAGAGCGCATGTTTTGGTTGTAGCTCTCCATCTGTTGATTAAACTCTTGCATGCTTTTCTGCATCTCAGCAGAACGAGTGGCATTTGCCTGCATTTCGTTGCGAATTTGCTGAACACTGTCGGTCATGTCTTTCAACCCCTTGTTCAACTCTCCCAAAGTGGTTGCAAACTGTGACATGGCTGACTGATATCCGCCCATGTCGGGACCATTACCATCGGCTGAATCATTCGAAAGTTGCGGAAACACTTGCTCCCAACGGTAATCATCATCTTCGGTCTGACGTTCAAATGCCGAAATCAAGAAAACCACGGCTTCGATACTCAAACCCAGAATGAACATTTCGTTGGCGAAATTCCATCCCAAAAATTTAAACATGGCACCTACCAGTACCACCGCGGCTCCAAAACCGTAAATAAAGGTTATCGGATCCAGTTTGCCTTTTTTCTTATTGCTGCTCATAGAGGTTATTTTTTATTGAAGGGGTTATTTTTTTAGTATATGCTCTTGGAATTCGTTCCAGTTGGCTTGTGCTTGTTTTAGTCCTTTTTGGGTGGCAGACTTGGTCATTACCATGGCGATAATTACAAATAAAACCAATCCCAACACAAAGAATATCAGTTGCTTGTTGAATTTATCATCCAAAGAGGCTTGCACCCCCTCCACTGTTTTATTTTGTTCTTCAAACTTTTTCTTGAATTCGTCCAATGCCAAGTTCATAGCACGCTCGTTTTGTGCTTGCAACTCCTGCGAGCGGGTGATTTCGGCAGAAACTTTCTCCTGCATTCCGCTCAACTGACCTTGAAGTTCGCTGTTTTTGGCGCGCAAGGCCGAAACCTCGTTACGAAGTGACCGAACTTCTTCAGAAGCCCTATTGGCGCGGTCTGACACACGTTTTAATTCAGCGCTATTTCCGCTTTCAACCCCCGTTTGGGCGAAAGACAACACACTGCTAAACATGATAATTGCGGTTGTAATAATTCTCATCGATTAAGATTTAATTCATGGCGAAAATAGACAAACATTACATACCAAACAAATATCACAGGATTATGAATTAACAAAGAAATTGAATATTCAGTAAATCGGTCATTGAAACCATCGAGTTAAACACCTAACTGCGCTCAATCCCAATTTGTCCGACCAAAAATCATTCGTTGTGTCCCGCGATGAAACGGTTGTACGATTCGCTCGCTTGCCAAACTTTAACGACATAATCGTCAAAATTTTCAGCCAATGTATCCTCCGCTTCAATCAAATGCCTCACATAGAACTGCTTATTAAATATTATCGGCTGTGACTTTGCTGCCAACATTAACGCCGGATCCAACCGCTTGTTTTTGTCCCCCATCACTCCGCCAAAAAAAGCCACAAAATCCCGCTCTGAAATCACCCGCTCAAACCCTTCTAAATCCCCTGCAATTCGCTCCCTGATCTTTTGCAGTTCATCCCGTTCCGGCATATATACCCCAGAGTAAATGGCGCATAATTCGGGACCAAACTCGATATACATGCCTCCTGCCGACATTTCCTTACGACCGCCAATTTGTATGGCGGCGGAACAATGCAGTTTGTAAGGCGATTTATCCCTTGCAAACCGAACATCCTTGTTAATTCGAAAAATGCAATCCTTGGGGACCAAACTTGAGAATCTTGCATCCAATTCAGATACTTTGGCCAAAACCGATTCCACAAAATCATGAAACCTAGTCTTTACTTCTTTCTCGTACTCCGAACGGTGTGCATCAAACCATGTCTTGTTGTTGTTGGCCGACAATCCAATGAAAAATTCATAATATGCTTCCGTTAATCCCATTTCTCCGCTATTAATACATGTTATCGCATGATTTGCACAAATCCGCGGTGCTCTTCACCCGTAACATTGTGCTTCAAATGGAAAAAGTAAATCCCAACGGGCAATTCCGTACCCTGATTATCCTTGCCATCCCATGTGTTTTTATAGGCTCCACTGGAATAAACCAACTCTCCAGAGCGATTGTAAATATTAACAGCCCGCTGCTCGTATTCGTAAAGTTCATACAAATCCCAGAAGTCGTTGTCCCCATCTCCATTTGGTGTAATGATGTTTGGAATTCTGACAACTTCTGGATCCACCACCCTCACCCACATCGAATCGCGGAACAAGCAACCATTGCTGTCCAAGGCCATCAAATGGTATAGAATACTATCTGTTGGCCTCACCTTCACCTGCCATAGGGTATCGCTACCCATCATGAACGTATTGGGCGACCATCGCCATTGCTGTCCGTTTTTGGCATACAAACTCGCCATACTACCCCGAGCAATAACCGTATCCCTCAAGGGTTTCATGGGCGATACAAATTCATTGACAAAAAGCGACAATGAATCCTTGCATCCTTGCACGTCCGTGACGCGTAGTACATATTTCCCCTTGCCCAATCCCGTTGCTTTGGGGGTTGTTTGTTTGGCAGGATCATCCCACAGATACGTGTAAGGTGCGAAGCCACCATTGCCTTTCACATCCAAAAATCCGTAGCTAGCCCCCGCGCAGATAACAGAATCAAAGGCCGACAGACTCAAGTTGACCTTGGCCGTCGCCACCACAACGCCGATGGTATCAACGAATGGTATCGAACACCCATCTTCCACCAGTAAGGTATACACTTTACTCAGGGCAGGGTTATCCGTTGTTGTCGTTTGCGTCGTCGCCACCCCATCCAGTTTCCAGGTGAGCGTAGCAGCTCTGCCACCGCTGGCCGACATCAGTACATCCGTGGGATCACCGAAACACAATACTGTATCGCTTAGGGAGATACTTCCCGACAAAGGGGTTCGTCTTGTTACTGCAAACTGAATGGTATCATTTTCCACCGTACAGCCATCTTCCACATGCACCCGATAGGTGGTCGTTCCAACAGCCATTGGATTTACAACGACATTATTGCCTGTGAGCGATGCGCTGTCCCACACTATTTTTCTTGTCGATGCCAATCCGCCCGTATCCAGCAATTGAACGGCATAGATTTGTCCATGACACAGGGTGGTATCCGCCACCGGGCTCAAATACAATGGATTCCGAACGGTCACCAAGACTGAATCCAAGACATTGGGTGAACATCCTTCGCTGCCCACCACATAGTATTTTGTGGTGACGGTAGGGAATACGTGGATGGATCCCGCTTTCACGCCATTGCTCCAATCCAACACATAGGCGCCCCCTCCATGCAAACGACTTCCCCCGTAAATGGTGGCGAGCAAATCAACATACTGACCCACACAGATGGTGGTATCGTTTGACACCGACATGATCAGCGGCAAATATGTATCCAATCGAGCGGAATCCTTGGCAGAAACCACCGAGCAACCATCAGATACGGTAACTGAAACCTGTATGGTATCCATCAGTACGATGTTTGCCAATGCAGATGTCCCAAGGCCATTCGACCATATATACTTATACCCTGCGGTATCACCGCCGGAGGCTTTTGCTGTGAGATACATGGTTTGTGCGATACACACCGCGGTATCCGATTGAACAATTTTTACAGCCAACGGAGGCTTCACGTATACTGTTTTTGAGACGGTGGTTGGAGTGATGGCACAACCGTCCCAAACGGCCACTGTATATTTTTGGGTTGCTGCGGGCGTCACCGATTTGGCATTCCCTCCGCCGGCCAGGCCAGGGCCTGTCCAGCTGTAGGAATAGCCTGTGTTGCGGCCGCCTGCGGCGGCCGCAACCAACTGCACGGCCCGACCCGAACAAATCACCGTGTCCTTACCCAAACTCGCCACCACCGGCGTAAACACCCCCTCGTATTCCACCTTGAAACCCTTGCCCTCAACCATCGGATCGGAATACTGAACAAAAATTAACCGATCCGCCTTCTCAGCCTTCCAAGCACCCGCAAACGGCAGCACATTCCCCGTAAATCGACCCAAACGATTCACCCCCAACAAACTGTTCTTGTATACCACCACCGAGTCAAATCCGTTCTCATAATCCAATACCCTGAACCGATATCGAACACTGTCCGCCCCCGGTAGCTTCAAATCAAATCGCACCACCTTGTTCGCGCCGTAATTGCCCTCACCGCCGTCGTCGTACACAAAACCCCGACATCCAACGGCACTGTCATTCCCCGATTTCGGCAACAAAAACGCCTTACAGATATCATAGGTACTATCGATCTTTACGTATTGCACCTTGGTCACAGAATCTTTGAACCCTTTGAAACAAGACTCCACCACCAGTTTTACATTGTATTTGCCATAGGCACCATACACATTCGATGGATTGGTCGCCAAACTGCTGTTGCCGTCTCCAAACGACCACAAACTACTCTTATAATTGTCTGACCGATTCAAAAATTTCATCGCCACACCCGATTTACACGACAGCGTATCCCCGGTAAAATCAGCCTTCACATAGCCAGAATCATACTTATTCCCTACCCCACAAACCCACCATGCATTGGTCACTTGAATCACCTCGTTGCTACACTGACCATATAAATCCGCGGCCGACAGAATACTAAAGGTCCTGGCGTCGGCATACTGCGCATTGCTGGTCAAATACACACTCAAATTTCTGTAGGCAATTTTCCCCGCTTTGGTCAAACCCAGTGAACCCACCGTGAAATTCCATCCTTTTTCATTGGTGCCAGACGCCCCTTGTACCAACAAATAATACCAGTAATTCTGTACGCCACTGTTGGTATGCACGCCGCCATTGTCCGCGGTACCCGTATACCACTTGTTCCCTTTGTAAAACTTGGGCTGACTGTATCCCGTAGCGCTGGGATCTGCCATGTTCCGGATCCCGTTTCCGCTGGGCGTAATATCCTCACCAATCTTCCAATTCCACTGGGTGGGTCTTGCCCAAATTTCTATGGACTGGCCAAACACATCGCTAAAGCTCTCGTTCAGCGCCCCACTCTCGTAAGAATATACCAAAGCCGCCGTATTGGTGGTCACCGCATGGGCGATTTCATGGCCACACACATCTAGTGCGGTCAAAGGCGTAAACGTAGTTCCATCGCCATCGCCATAGGTCATTACACTGCCGTTCCAAAAGGCATTGTTGTAGTTGGTGCCGTAATGGATATAGCTCAAAATCTTGGCGCCATTGTTATCGAAACTGTTGCGACCATGCTCCGTATTGAAGTAATCGTAGGTCATTTCAGCCCCCCAATGTGCATCGGTGGCCACCTCATCCTTCGCCGCATTGACATTGTTCCAGGTTTTGTCGACATCGGTAAAATCAACAGCCCCCGTATAGGTTGTGGCTTTTTTCAAGTTGTACGTTTCGATGCCTTTTCCACGCCCCGCCTCCCGCAATCGGTAGGAAGTGGCCGACAAACTATCCACCGTGATGGTCTTGGTACCACTGTATTTGGTGATCGCCGTTGCCTTCACGTCTGTGTGCAAAATCAAGTCGCTGCTCGCCAAAATCTCTCCGGTTTCAGCATCTACCCAAATGGTTTTCCCCGCCAAGGGTTGACTCGCTAGAACGTCGAAGCGATAGCCCAAGCGATGAACGCCTGCCAAGTTGAAATCTTTTGGACAGTAACTCAAACTACCCTGGGGGAAGTAGCTCGTATCTTCGACCCCCGTTGCGCGCTGCAAAGCCTCATTTTGTTGCGGATCTTGCCAATAATATTTTTCTGCTGGTAGAAATTGCAAAGCCTTGGCCCTCGCCTGCTCCTCACTCAAAACCCGCTTTCCTGCAAACTGACTTTCAGAAACGAAATCGCCGTTCACAGAAACAATGTTACCATTTTTGGTATGCACAATGCCCATCGACAAATGAACCGGCACGGTTTTGTAATGATGGCGGATGCGGTAATGCGTCATCCCCAGCTCATCATTCAACGAACTGTAAATATTCCATCGAGAATCCTCGCCATATTTCCCCAATTTTTGGATGAGCGCTGACCAATTCTCTTGTTCAGGCCGATGATCCTCCGAGAAAATCACCAACTGGGGATTTTGTAACACAGGATGTGGATGCTGCCCAACTTGGGGCACCTGTGCGTACAACTTCGTTGTAGCCAGGCATACCAACATGCAGCCCATCAATCGAAAAATGAATTTCGCCATGATGCCAAATCTACAAAACTTTATCATTAATTGGATGAATCTCAACCCACAAATGGCCTAAGTGACTCAATTTCTCCCTTTCAATTATTTATACTTTTTCTAAATTATGGGAATTTTCGCCCAAATAGATGTTGTATAATTGACAATTATATAAATTGCGCTCGACTATAACGTAACACACCGTCGAACAACAGCAACAACCACCGACTCATCGATGAAAAAACACCTACTCTTGCTCGGTTTGACTGCCGCAACATTGGGACTTACAAAAGCCCAAACCACGGCAACCAACGAAGCCAAATCAACCCAAGACAGCATCGAAAAACCCATGGAAGAAGCGGTTGTCATTGGATACGCAACCGCCAAGAAAAAAGACCTCACCGGTGCCATGTCTTCCATCAAAGGTGCGGAAATCATGCAGCAGCCTGTCCTCACCGCATCACAAGCCTTGCAATCCAAAATGGCCGGTGTACAAATCACCAACTCCGGAGCCCCGGGCTCTGCACCCACGGTACGCATTCGAGGTACGGGATCAGTGATCGGCGGAGCAGAACCGCTGTACGTGGT
>JALQWO010000077.1 GCA_023258655.1 Bacteroidia bacterium | reverse complement strand
GGTCTTTGGGCATATTTACGGCCTTGGCGTTTTGAATAACCGTACGCAACTTGGGATTGTTTTCCGGCATAGGACCCCCTTGTTTCACGGCGATGGCAATTTCTTTTCCGATGCGGGTAAACTGCTTGGCCATGCGGTCGAAGCGAGCAAACATCGTGTGTTTGCGTTTTTCAAAAATCCTTCCCATAGTGGGTGCAAAGATACGAAAGTCTGCGCGATGCTGCGAAGTCCATTCGTTCTGAAACAAAACGGACGGGGAGCGAATGCTCCCCGTCCGTTTTATCATTCGCGACGCCATTCTTGCTGAAAAGCGACAGCAAACACTCTGTACAACCGTTTAGATTACCCAGAGCTCATTAATAATTAAAACGCATAGGACAAGCTCAAATTAACGGAACGACCCGCAGCACTCATGCCACTGGCAAAATAGCGATAATGCAAATCCAGCACATTTTCAACGGCAACCATGGCACTCAGCCCGGATTTGTGTTGATACCCACCGCGGAGATTCCAACACTGCCAGGCGGGGTTGAAACCGTCTGCTTTTCCATCGCCATTGATGTCGGCCAATCCAATGGGCTGTTGATTTTGGTTATCCTCGCCACTGCTTGAATATTCCTCCGCCTTTTTTACTCCGTTAAATACACACTGCCATTCCGTAAACCAACCCGCTCCATTCCAACGCAGCGAGGCTTGTCCATACAACGGCGGGATATGATCCAGCGGCTGCTCCGCAGCCGCCTCATCCAACCGATAAATCCCTTTGGTTTCGGTAACAGAACCCGTGAACCACAATGACTCCATCAAACGAACCTTGGCATTGAAATACACACCCGTAATCTGTCCCAAAGCCACATTCCTCAACTGATAAACTGGGGTTAATCTGCCATCGTACATCAAGGAATCTTCACCGTTCAACGTCCCCGGCTGATCCAACAACAAGTTCTTCACAGCACTGCTAAACACCCCGGCCTCAAATGCAAAGGCCCTATCCTTGCGCCACAACACGCCCAAATCAATGGTTCTGCTCTGCTCAGCCTCCAAATCAGGACTCGGCACCAACAACTTTGCCCCTGGTTTGCTATCAAAAACCTTGGTCATGTCATCCACGTTTGGATTTCTGTACGCCTGATTCACACTGGCCTTCAACAACAACCCTTTTTTCAATTGTTGTGTCAAACCCAAATCGTAACTGGGTGTAGTGGATCCAAAAGAAATCGCGCTGTATGGCAATTTCCATGGATTTGCTTGTGAGAACATGGCTTCCAAATGATAGTTCGAAATGCGCACACCCCCTTGAATCACTGTACCGGTGGACGCAATCCGATAAATCCCTTGTGCAAATACAGAATGCATCCGCGTCGTCGCCCCAGAATCGCTGTACCGCGCTTTGGTGGGAGATTCTGCCATCGTGAGGATGTTTTTGTTGGTACCCACGGAAGTCACATCGTTCCACACCATTTCAATGCCAGAGTTTAAGGTGAATGCCTCACTGAATTTATCATGACGATCCAGGTTGATGGTTTTCATCGATACATCATCCTTTTGGGTTCGCTCAGTAACGCTGCCAAAATTGCGCGTAATTCGAGCCACTTCCGTCGTTTGCTGGGCCAAGGTGAGGCGGGCATGGTGGTCAACCGACCCCGATTTCGCTGTGTAGGCCAAATACTGTCGGTTTTGCGGGGCATAATCCCATCGTCCAAAAACCGGTATGCCATTGTTAAACTGCGACATGCGATCGTAACGCGGAATCAAGTCAGCCATGGATCGCTGCAAATTCAGGGTATGCTCCACCTTGCCTGTTTTGGCAAACACCTTGGCGAACAAATCCGTTTGATTGTAGCCCGTACCTTTCTGCAGTTGGGGGTCCGTATTCATCAAGACCGTATCACGGCCATTGATTTGGGTCACATACCTTGGTAAAAACCCAAAGGTGTCCCAGTCCGAATAGTTCTTGCCACCGCTACGCATGTCGCCAAATTGGCTGCGGGTAGCCGATAAAATGAAACCAACTTTTTCCGTTTGAACTTTCACGCCCATGTTGGCGATTACTGATTTACTGGCCGATAAATAGCGCAGTGTTGCTGTGGGTTTTACGGCAAATTTCCCCAACGTAGCGTCTTTGGTTTTGAAGTACAAAACACCACCCAAGGCATCCGACCCATACAAAGTTGACCCTGAGCCGAAGTTCACTTCCATGCGGTCCAGCATGAAGGGATCAATGGTAATGATGTCTTGGAGATGTCCTGCGCGATAAGTAGCATTGTTCATGCGCACACCATCGACCACGAGCAAAACTCGGGATGCTTCAAAGCCCCGCAACACGGGGGAACTTCCCCCCATTTGGCTTTTCTGAACAAACACCTGTCCCGTATTGATGAGCGCATCACCCAGGGTAGCAGGCTGTAACTCCGACAATCGTTTGGCACTCACCACTTCAATTTGTCGGGGTGTTTCTTTTCTTTTCTGTTGGAATCGTTGTGAGGAAACTAGTACCTCATCAAACGACTCTACTTCGGTTGTATCCGTTGATTTTTTGATATCAACTTGTGCGTGAGCCGCACCCATCAGGCACAGCACCACCGCGATAATGGTTGTTTTTTTCATGAATTTTGGATGTTTTACACAAATAGGAAACGCGCGAATTCTTTTCTGCACGCTCAGCGCGCAGATTGTTCGCGGATCACGAAATCACATTCGAAACAGAGCAAAAACATCCTTGTGGTGGCGGAACTACCACCTCTATGATACAGCGGGGCAATGGCGAGAATCCGTGAAAACCACACTTTGCGGCATGGGAAAAGGGTTCAAACAGGTCTGTAGACCAACCATTCACCGCCCAATGAAGTTTATCAAACCACAAAGGCTTGGCCTTTCCGGCACTTCCTTGACCTCCCTCTGTTTGCTGAAAAATTTGGTTCTCCAGGGCTTTTTCAACTTTGTCGTTGAAGGCTTTGATTCGATATCCGCCCGGCACCGCCGTTACTTGTAACACGTCATACTTGTTGTTTCCCAACACAATTTCACTGCCTTTTTTGATATGGGCATACTCGGCGGTGCCGGGCAAAAACAAATCCTCTGCCACTTCCAACCCCACCGTCCTCTCCAAGAAACGCTTGACCTCTTTCCGCTGACGCTTGTGGGCCAATACATGCATGAATGTCAATCCAGGTATCAACACCATCAACAAAATAGCCATCCCTTGTTTGGCCATTTGTACAACGGAAACCCTTGATTTGGTTGACATCTGAACGCAAATATAAAATTTACACGTGAGCAATCGCCGAAAATGCAGATTTTTGCATCAATGAAACAACCTGTTTACGTCATTGACATCGTCAGAACCCCAGTAGGCAAATTCGGTGGAACCCTCGCCTCCATTCGTCCCGACGACCTGGCAGCCCACGTGATCCTCGCCCTATTACAGCGCAATCCAAACATCGATCCATCGGCGATCGACGAAGTGATAATGGGTGCAGCGAATCAAGCGGGAGAAGACAATAGAAACGTGGCAAGAATGGCCTCATTGCTTGCAGGAATCCCAAGCAATGTTCCTGGCTACACCGTAAATAGACTTTGTGCCAGTGGTTTGCAAAGCATCATGAATGGAGCTATGGCCATCGCTTCCGGACAAGCCCATTTGGTATTAGCAGGTGGAACCGAAAGCATGACAAGGGCTCCTTTTGTCATGGCCAAAGCGGAATCAGCATTCTCAAGAACTACCGAAATACATGATACCACCATCGGTTGGCGTTTCACCAACCCCGCATTATCCAAATTGCATTACCCCTTTTCTATGGGTGAAACTGCCGAAAATGTGGCCGAACAATTCCAAATTTCCAGAGAAGACCAAGACCAATTCGCATACGAAACCCAACTCAATTGGAAAAATGCCCAAGCCAACGGACATTTTCAAAATGAAATCGTTTCAGTGCCCATCCCCCAGAAAAAGGGAGAACCCCTCCTTTTCAGCACCGACGAACATCCCCGTTTGAGCGAAGTGAGTGTATTGGCCACCCTCAAACCAGCATTCCGTGATGGTGGCTCAGTGACGGCGGGAAATAGTTCAGGCATCAATGATGGTGCCGCTGTGAGCATTCTGGCCTCTGAAGAAATGGTCAAACAACTCGGACTGAAACCCATGGCAAGAATTGCTGGAATCGGTGCAGCGGGTGTTGATCCAAGCATCATGGGTATCGGACCCGTACCAGCAACCCAAAAAGCACTGAAAAATGCCGGTCTTACCGTCCAAGACTTGGGCGTAGCAGAATTGAACGAAGCATTTGCTTCTCAAGTATTGGCCAGCATGCGTGCCTTGGAAATCGACCGAAGCATCGTAAACCCCAACGGCGGAAGCATAGCGATTGGACATCCCTTAGGCGCCTCTGGTACCCGGATTTCGGCCACACTGCTACATCACATGCAAAGAAATCCGTCGTTAAAATATGGACTTGCGACCATGTGCATCGGTGTAGGACAAGGCTGCGCCATTGTATACGAAAACTGTTAACATGCGATACAAAATTGAATTGGCCTACAACGGCACCCGCTACGCTGGATGGCAAATTCAACCCAACGCACCCACTGTACAAGAAGTCATTGACAAGGCATTAAGTACCTTGTGCAATCAACCCATTGAAACCATGGGATGCGGTCGCACCGACACCGGCGTTCATGCCAAATATTTTGTTGCCCACTTCGATGGACCCGAGACCTTACCCACTGATTTGGCACATCGATTAAATCGCATGGTATCAGAGGATATACGAATCCTGTCTGCCAATCCTTGCGATCCCACATTCCATGCGCGTTTCGATGCCACCCTCAGGGAATACGAATACCACATTCGGGCACAAAAAGACCCGTTTGCTCCCAAAACCTTCTGGTGGAATGCCCAAGAACTCCATGTAGATGCCATGAATCATTGCGCGAACATGTTGGTTGGTGAACACAATTTCTCCGCTTTTCTCAAAGGGGAAGCCCCCAACAACAACCCCTTGTGTACGGTTTTTTTGGCCCGTTGGTCGAAGACAACCGAAAGCCTGGTTTTCACCATTCAAGCCAATCGTTTTTTGCGAAACATGGTGAGGGCCATTGTAGGGACATTGATTGAGGTTGGCCAGGGCAAGATGTCGTCCAATGAATTCAAAAGCATCTTAGATCACGGCAGCCGCAGCGATGCTGGAGCATCCGCGCCTGCCGAAGGATTGTTTCTCACCAAGGTAGTGTATCCTTGACCCGTTTTCTTTAAACCTTTGGTCATTCAAAGCGTCTAAGGAACTTGTCTACTTGGCGCTCTGTCGCTGGTCGTATAAAGAAATTCTCAGCCTTCACTTTGTCTGCAGTATTGGTCAAAATTTGCTGCAGATTCTGGTCCGTGGCATAGATGTTTGCACCCGTTTTCGTGAGGTTGATGTAGATGTAATCATTGGCCCCCAAATCCAGGTATACATACATGTTTTGACCACTTCGTTTGTGCTCCAAAAGCATGACCGCATGCATGTTTTTGTTGATGGGTTTGCCCGCGATACTTGCTACCGATACAATATCGTTGCAATACATACCCCGCATTTTACTATCCCAGCGGAATGTAGCATCACTCAGAACCAACTTATACTCGGCTTCATCCTTGCCTTTCAACTCGCCGTTTTTCATCAAGTTCTCTAAGGCGTTACGATACGATTTTTCATTTTCCATCATTTCGCCCAGGCAGCGCTTGAAGAAATCCGTATTCACCGTGGCGGTAGTGCCTCCGTTTTCATTGATCAGTGCAACCAATCGATCGATATAATCCGGATGCATGGGAAAATCTAGCATCATGGCCAAGTTGAAAACAAAACTGCTGTCACCGGGGTATAAATCGGCCGTACCGGCATTCTTGAATTTAATGTTAGGGGTTTCCAATCCGAAATCCAGCGGACCCTCTGCATGAATACTGTGATCGCGTTCGTTGAACTGAATCCAGCTGCCTTTTAGTCCTCCATCACGCAAACGCGATTTGCTGCCCGCATAGAAACTCTCCGTTTTGTGATCGTAATAGAATATACCCGTATCATTGGTCACGTCATCATCCGAATAACGGCGCTTCCACGAGTACATCAAAGGATATACAAAACTAGAATCGTTGGCCACAAACAATCCCACATATTGCTTCTTGTTGTCTTTGTCGCGGGGATCACTCATATCCAAAACCACATCTTTGGGATCTACACGATTATCAAATCGAATCCAAACCGATGGATATATATTCTTAAACGTATGCAGCGGCTTCACGTAACCCGTGAATCGTATGAGCTTTTCTGTGCTCTCTACCTGGGCGAACCCTTTGTATCCAATTTTGGTTTCCAAAGTAAAGTTCTGCTCTTCCCCGATTTTACCAACACCTTCCACGCGTTGATTATCGTTCACAATCACACTGTCAAGGAAGAACTCTTGTCTACCTCCGCGACTATTTACATACTGGTAAAATCCGTTTCCGCGAATTTTGTTCTTGCCATAAACCTTTACTTTTAGCTTGTAGATTTCATGGAATTTATTGTCGCGCCCCGCAATCAACTTGGTACTATCCAACAAGTCCATATCGGCATTGGCGCGCACAGTGGCTTTGCCATCCTTCAAGAACAGACGTGAATCGGCGATGTCGATGTATGGAATTTCCGAAATCTTCAATGTGTAATCCACCAGGCTGTAATCGGCCCGCTTCGCTTCAAAACTCAGACCGCCTTGGGTGGGATTGGTACTGGCAAAAATAGGTGTTTGTCCGGCCAACGAAGGGCCCACTTTCGCAGTGATGACTTTCTTGTCCATGTCCCAACGGTAATCGGTGAGATTGGTTTGATACATGTTGTAATCGAATTTCGTCATCGATCCAGGCTCATTTTTCGTAAACGTTCCGATGCGTTTGCTGAAATCCATCGTACCATTGATGTCGCTTGTTTCAAAAGCCATGCGCGAGGAATCGGCGGCATAAATTTGCAGATTGGCTTTCTTGGCTGTGGATTTTTGCGGACCAAATACTTGCTCCTGGCTGTAAAATTTCGCTTGATCCCAGGCCAAGGTTCCATTTCCTTTTACTACACTCGGCGATTGGGTGATGGTACCGGTGAAGTCATGGCCCACTTTGAACATTTTGATGGGCGTTGACCCGTTTGTCACATTGTATTCATCTTGATACGGGTTCCATTCCATGTTGGCCAAAACCGCATGGATTTCAGGGTATTTGGTATTTTCGGTCAAATCATAGCGATTCAACACGCCCACCGCTTTTTTCGGCAGCAACAATATTTTGGAAAACTCACTTTTCGACCCTTGGTATTGGATACTTCCATCAGTACCATAGAAACCCTCTTCAGATAGGTTCATGGTCATATCACCCAAACCCTTCCCGCGATACATGGTGTAACCACCCGGGGGCGTGTGTTTGATAAAACCAAGCGAGTAATCCTTCTGAATGGTTACGTAGTGGCGGAATTCAGGGAAAATCCCATCTGAGATAAAATTCCCATCGAATCGCAACCCCGCAATCGTGAAGTTGTCCAAACTATCGATGGTGAAGGGGTCTACCACGAATTTGAATTTATCACCTTCATAGGCACCGCCGTGAATATGGGGCTTGTCGTACAGCACTTCACTGCCTTTGTCTGACACGAAAATGGGATACTCGGGGTAATCCTTATTCCCCGATTTGTTATTGGGTTTATCGATATACAAAGTACCGCTCACGTTGCGTAAAACAGACTTGATGGGCACCAATCTCCGACCTGAAGAATCTGGAAAATACATTTGGAGCGAATCCACGGCCGACATCGCAATGTTGAACTGCCCGTAGTTAAACACATACTTTTTGCCATAGAAATCGAATCTACCGGCGCGCAACTGTCCACCAAATCGCAAACCGCGATTCTTGGTCAATGTCACTTGCTGATTGGAAGGCACCACAATC
>JALQWO010000076.1 GCA_023258655.1 Bacteroidia bacterium | reverse complement strand
TGAACCCTCAAAATGAGTGTGCTCCATGATTTCATAGCTCATGGGGATGAACTTAGACACATTGCTCGTAGTTCCACTGCTTTTGGCAAACCACCGTATATCTCCGGGCCAAAGCAATGCTTGTTCACCCCGTTGATTCCGTTCGATGTAAGGCAAAAAGTCTTCAAACGTTGCCAGCGGAACCCTATGTGCAAACTCAGCATAGGTAGTGGTTTTTTCGATGCCAAACTTCTGTCCATACTCGGCGAGCGATAATTTTTCCATCAACTCCGCGAACAGAATTTCTTGGTTTTCTAATGAACGCTCGATGTTGGCGCGCAGCTCCTGTACACGTTGTTTAAAATACCAACCTATGATGGGACTGATCATGAAGCTATCAAACCGTCACGCAACCTAACGATTTTTTTCGCATGTTTGGCTATGTCTTCCTCATGCGTCACCAATACGATGGTATTGCCGCCCGCGTGAATTTCTTCAAACAATCCCATTATTTCATAAGACGTTTGGGTATCCAAGTTTCCGGTGGGTTCATCAGCCAACAGCAAACTGGGATTATTAATTAGCGCACGAGCCACTGCTACACGCTGTCGCTGACCACCGGATAACTCATTGGGCTTGTGATCCAAACGATTGCCTAATCCCACTTTATTCAAGGTTTCACGGGCTCGCTCCAATCGTTCTTTTTGTGAAACGCCCGCATAAACCAGGGGTAAGGCTACATTTTCGAGAGAACTCAAACGATTGAGCAGATTGAAGGTTTGAAAAACAAAACCAATTTCATCATTGCGGACTTTGCTCAATTCAATGTCCGACATTTGACTAACTTCTTTTTGGTTGAGCCAGTATTTTCCTGCTGTAGGTGTATCTAGGCAACCGATAATATTCATCAACGTACTTTTACCTGAGCCCGAAGGTCCCATGAGTGCCACATACTCTCCTTGATGAATATCTAAGTCGATTTTCTTGAGCGCATGAACTGTTTGATCGCCCAATACGTAGGTTTTTCGGATCTCTTGGAGTGATATTAGGGCTTTAGCCATGGCCGTCTATCACCTTGGGAACCCGGAAAAAGTCACTATCGGCTTTGGGCGCATTGCGCAAGGCTTCCTCATGAGTGATGGTTTGAACAACCACATCTTCACGCAATACCGTTTCCGCATTTGTCAAATAAATCAATGGTTCCACACCCTCAGTATCAACCTCATTGAGTTTTTCGCACATGGCTAAAATATCTTCCAAATCACTTTGCATTTTTTTCAAGCTTTCACCTTCGAATTGCAAACGCGATAATTGGGCAAGCTCTTTTACTCTTTGTTCCGTAATTTTCATATGATGCCTAATGATTTGAGTTGTGAAGATATAACATTGTATACTTTTTCTTGCACCATGGGCATATCATCCATCGATAAACCCTTGGTTTCAATCGGTGCATGGACAAACATGCGCATTTTGCCTGGAGATCCATCAAAAGTATCACTGTTAAAGCGATTGAGATTGTCTACCAACGTAACTGGCACTATGGGTATTTGTTTTTCAATGGCCAATCGAAATGCACCCGGTTTGAATGGATATTTTATTTGGGGTGCATTGTCGGGTATTCTGCCTTCCGGATAAATAATGAGGTTGGCACCCAACGTATCCATTTGTTTCGAGGCATCTTCAAACGCCTTATAGGATCCTCGCAAACTCTCACGATGTACAGCAATATCCAAAGTCCTAAACCATATTCCAAATAGGGGAATGCGCGACAGTTCTATTTTTCCCATGAAGAAATTAAACCCGGGCAAAAAGCTTCCACAGGTAAGAATATCGAGATAGGAAATGTGGTTGGGACAAAATATCAACTGTTGGTTTTTGGGTAAGGTCTGCTCATAACGGACCACAGGTATAACAAACGAAATTAGCGAAGTCACCGTCCCCCACGCTTTCCGCAATCCATGGGCCCAGCGATAGGTTTTCGGTGTTAATAACAACAAATAAAGCAGTGGGTAAACCAATAAAAACAAAGAAACAAACCAAAAGCCTGCCCAAGCCAACCATATTTTACCCAATAACTTTTTCATCTTGTGGTTCCTACTGCGCGCGTTTCATGTTCCACACAAAGACCATCAACGCAACAACCATACTCGTGGAAACGCACATCATCAATTCAAACCCTCCAAAAGAAGAAGGAGAAATCTTCACATCAAAATTGTCTTTCATCAACGCTTTTTGCTTGAGCTTTTCAATCTCGTTGATGCTTGTGTCTTTGTCTACATTCTTGTCGATGGCAGCATACTGCAACTTCTTCCAATCTTGTATAATCTCTGTCTTATTGTGATAAATGTGCTGGTAAGCAGCAATGTTTGTAGCGGCCATAACCAAAGACATCATCAATGAAAAAAACAAGGCCTTACCCATATTGATGGGTTTATCGGTCTGCATGTGCATCAAACTTTTTACAAACAAATAAACCCCTACTCCCGGAATCACGAGGTTAAAAAACATCGGAAAGAAAGCCACAAAGGAGGTGGTTTTGTACAATCCATTAAGGTATTGTACCAGCAGCATAGAGGCACTCAAAGAGCCAAAAGCTAAGCCATAGATAAAAACACGTTTGAACACAATACAAAAATAGGAAAAGCCAAGGCTAAATCCGGTGAAACTGTAAAAGTTGCTTTGCCTAAGAGGCCAAATCTCCGTTGAGATTATTGATAATCGTCATCCTGACGGTCGTACTCGTCAAAATTGTACTCAGGCAACAAGGTAGTTTTCACATGACCAATTGTCTCGGCCAAACCATCGCTAAACTTGTTAAAATCTTCTTTGTACAAATGGATTTTCATCTTCACAAAATTGCCATCGTCGTACTTGCTTCGCTTGCTCTCAGTGATTGTGATGTAATAGTCATTGTTTCTGGTGGCTTTTACATCAAAAAAGTAGGTGCGTTTGCCTGCACGTACACGCTTTGAAAAGATCTCCTCTTGCGAATCTCTGTTGTAGTTTTCTTCCTGCATCATCTTCTGGTTAATTCGAGAACTCAAATCTCTTGGCAAATATGCAAAAATTATTGAGGTTCTGCACACAAATGTAAGATAAAATCACAAACAAGTGTCATATTAACGCTTGATGCCCGTTTTTCATTGGAATTCAGCACTTTGGCTTTCGTTCAAATTGCGATAATATTCGCATCGCTGCAACAGTTCTTCGTGGGTGCCTACATCCGAGATACTTCCTTCTTCCAGCACGATGATGCGATCTGCCATCCGCAACGGAGCGATTCGATGCGCTACAACCACAGCCGTAGAATCTTTGAGCCACTGCGATAAATGATCAATAATTTGTCGCTCAGTTTCCGCATCAACGGCACTTAAACAATCGTCAAGCACATAAAAATCCGCTCTTTTCACCAATGCCCTTGCCAAAGCCACACGCTGTTTTTGTCCGCCCGACAAACTTACCCCTCTCTCACCCAACAAAGTATTTAAACCCTCAGGCCATTGAGGAATGTCTTTTTCCAAACAAGCGGCCTTAACTGCCTTTTGTAACTCTTCCTCTTGAATTTCACCGGTTTCAATCCCAAAGGCGATGTTGTCTTTGATGGTTTCAGAAAACAAGAAGACATCTTGAGGAACATAAGCCAAATGCCGCCTGAAATCCTGTAAATCGATGTCTCGCATGGAAACACCATCTACCAAAATGTGGCTTGTATCCTCTGAGGTGTAATACATCGCAGCCAGCAATTGCACCAGCGTTGATTTTCCAGAACCCGTTCTACCGGTTACTCCGAGAATTTCTCCTTTCTGAATGGTTAAGGAGATATCTTTCAATGCAGCTTGTGTTTTTCCCTCGTAGGTAAATGTCAACCTATCGAGCGCGATATTTCGCTGCAACAAAAATGGTTTACCCGCAAATTCTTGGTGTTCTTCCGCGGTCAAAAACTCATTGATTCGCTTTTGACTTGCCGCCGCTTTTTGAACCAGCGCAGTTGTCCAACCCAAACTCGCCACCGGCCAAATAAGCATATTGAGATAAATGACAAATTCCGCCAAATTACCTGGGGTAAAAGCCCCTTTTTCCACTTCTTTGCCACCCAAGTAAATCACAATCAATGTACTCAGTCCCATAAGCAATAGCATCATGGGAAAGAACAATGCATTGATTTTGGCCAACCGCATGTTTCGTGACTTGTACTCTTCGCCCTCCGATTGGAATTTTTGACTAAACGTAGATTCCATACCGAAAGATTTGATGATTCGAATACCGGCAAAGGTTTCTTGAGCGCTTGCAGTGATTTGCGATAATTGCTCTTGGATAAGTTTGTTGCCCAGGTTCATCCTTCTGCTCACCTGATAAATGGAGTAGGACAATACTGGTAATGGCAGAAGCACCCAGAGTGTGAGCGATGCATTTGCTTGCAACATCTGATATATCACCACAACAAAAGTGAAAATCATGTTGGCGAAATACATGATGGCTGGACCAATATACATACGCACATTGGAAACGTCTTCACTCATCCGCGAGAGCAAATCACCCGTCATGTGCTTGCGATAAAACGATTCCCCCAATTTCTGGTATTTGTTGTAGAGGCGATTTTTCAGGTCATATTCTACTTTGCGCGATACAACGATGAGGGTCTGTCGCATATAATACATACAAACTCCACGGATAATCGCTACCATGAGAATACCTATTCCAAACGCCAAGGCAGTTTGATAAATCAAAGAAACTGCGAGTGCATCTCCTTGTCCTGTTATCCAAAGCGATTGTTTGAGGGCTTCATCCAACCCCAATCGAACCAACACAGGAACGGAAGCAGAGAAAACATTGGTAAGAAGGACAAACGCAATCCCCCATACCATCATTTTGCCATATTTGATGAGATACTGATTTAAGAAGAAGAGTTCACGCATGAAGACTGCAAAGGTAGTTCAAAGGAAAGATGTGCTCATACAAGATTGTGGAGGGACAGACATGGCAGTCTTTTTCAAACTTTTTCACAAGAATATCCACATTTACTCAAATTGTTTTTGTATCTTTGCCTCCCATTTGAGATAGCCATGCAATTAACTGCTGAAAGAAAGAAAGAAATTTTTAACACCTTCGGAGGCGCTGCAACCAATACTGGCAGCACTGAAGGACAGATTGCCATGTTCACTGAGAGAATCAATTTCATCAGTGCGCACTTGAAGGAGTTCCGCAAAGACAAGAGCGCGGAATTGTCTTTGATTAAGTTGGTAGGTAAGCGTAGAAGCTTGTTGAACTACTTGATGAAGAAAGACATCTTCAAATACAGAGCGTTGATCAAAGAATTGGGCTTGCGTAAGTAAGTTCAATCTTTTAACCTTTTACGATTAAAGAAAAGCCCCGTTCGCATTGCGAAGCGGGGCTTTTTATTTCAGAAAATATCAGAACAATGTTTAAAATACACAAAAAACAATTCGACACTGGCGATGGAAAAATCATCGAAATCGAAACCGGTAAATTGGCCCGTCAAGCCCATGGTAGCTGCGTAGTAAAAGTTGGCAAAACCATGATTTTAGCCTCTGTTGTATCAAATTATGATGCAAAAGAAGGCGTAGACTTCTTGCCCCTGAGCGTAGACTATCAAGAAAAATTTGCGGCTGTGGGTCGCATTCCTGGTAGCTTCTTGCGTCGTGAAGCACGTTTGTCCGACTACGAAATCTTGATTTCTCGTTTGGTTGACCGTTGCTTGCGACCCCTATTCCCAGAGGATTACCATGCCGACACCCAGGTTATGTTGACACTGATTTCCTCAGACGACAACATTCTCCCTGATAGCTATGTTGAATTGGCTGCATCTGCTGCGTTAATGTTAAGCGATATTCCTTTCTTGGGTCCTATTTCAGAAGTTCGCGTAGGTCGTATTGATGGAAAATTTATCGTCAACCCCACCAAAGAGGAATTGGAAAAATCAGACATCGACATGTTGGTGGGTGGTACTGCCAACGACTTGAACATGGTGGAAGGCGAATTGAAAGAACTTTCAGAAGAGGAGTTCTTGGAAGCCTTGAAATTCGGTCATGAGGCCGTGAAATTGCAATGCGCTGCTCAGTTGGAAATGTTGCAAGAAATGGGTGGTCGCAAACCCGTTCGTGAATACAACCACGAAGACAATGACGAGGAATTGCGCACTCGCGTGATTGCCGAAACTTCTGCAGCCATCCGCAAGGTAGCTGAAAGTGGTGCTCCTAAGCAGGAACGCAGCGAACAATTCAAAGCCATCATCAGCGAATACTGCAAGCAGTTTGAAGGTCATGAGCAAGAATCTCGCATGGTTCGTTTGGCCAAAAAGTATTTCCACGAAGCTGAATACAACCAAATGCGTGAAATGATTTTGGATAGCGGACGTCGTCTCGACGGTCGTTCAACTACCCAAGTTCGTCCGATCTACACTGAGGTTGATTATTTGCCAGCGGCACATGGTTCTGCCGTATTCACCCGAGGAGAGACACAGTCATTGACTACGGTTACTTTGGGCGGTAAATTGGATGAGCAATTGTTGGATGCACCGATGTTGCACGGTCACAGTCGTTTGATGTTACACTACAACTTCCCTGGTTTTTCTACGGGTGAGGTACGTCCCAACCGCGGTCCTGGCCGTCGTGAAATTGGTCACGGAAACTTGGCGTTGCGTGGTTTGAAAGCCATGTTGCCAACGGATGTGCCATATGTTATTCGTATTGTGAGTGATATTTTGGAATCCAATGGATCATCTTCTATGGCCACTGTTTGTGCGGGTTCTATGGCGTTGATGGATTCAGGTATCAAATTGCAAAAGCCTGTGGGCGGTATTGCGATGGGTTTGATCACTGATGAAACTGGACGATACACTGTATTGACAGATATTTTGGGTGATGAGGACCACTTAGGCGACATGGATTTCAAAGTTGTTGGTACTACAGAAGGTATCACCGCTTGTCAGATGGATATCAAAATCAACGGTTTGAAATGGGAAATGGTGGCACAAGCCTTGAAGCAAGCCAAAGATGGTCGTATGCACATTTTGGGTGAAATGGCCAAAACCATTACTTCTTACAAACCTGAGTTGAAACCTCATACACCACGTGTTGAGATGATTGTTATCGATAAAGAATTTATCGGTGCGGTTATCGGTCCAGGTGGTAAGATCATTCAAGATATTCAAGCCCGCACTGGCACAACCATCTCTATCGAAGAGCGCGATGGCAAAGGCTACGTAGAAATCTTGTCGAACGATGGCGATAGCATGGCTGCCGCTGTTGCGATTGTAAATGGTATCGTAGCGATTCCAGAGGTAGGTGGTACTTACACTGGAAAAGTGAAGACCATTACCGATTTCGGTGCATTTGTTGAATTCATGCCTGGTAAAGATGGGTTGTTGCACATCAGCGAGATTTCTTATGATCGCGTGGCAACCATGGAAGGTGTATTCACAGAAGGTCAAGAGGTTACTGTTCAGTTGGTGGAAGTTGACCAGCGTTCTGGCAAGTTCCGTTTGAGCATGAAATCATTGCAGCCCAAACCTGAAGGCTACGTAGAGCGCGAACGTGCTCCCCGTCCTGAAGGTGGAAGAGGTGGCCGCGATGGTGGTCGTGGTGGCCGCGACGGAGGTCGTGACAATCGCAACCGCCGTTAATTCTGGTTAAGCACCGATTTACTTTTATACAGGAAAAAGGGAGGCATAGCCTCCCTTTTTTTGTTGGTAACAGTGAAAAAAATTCCGATTGCCGTATACTTGCAATTCACCCAACGGAAATCAATCGATGAAAAACCGCTTCCTTGCCCTGTTCTTAACCAACAAAGAGAATTGGCACGCCAAAGATCAAACCAATCATGAAACGAACGCTTTACTGATTTTGCGCCTCTTTGTTTCATTGTTAATGATTCGACATGGGTTTCCCAAGTTGGAAAAACTCATGGGCTCAGAAGACATTAAATTTTATAATTTCCTGGGACTTGGTCCATCAATTTCTTTGGCACTGTGTGTTCTTGGTGAATTTGTCGCCCCGATTTTTATCATTTTGGGCTTTAGAGCA
>JALQWO010000075.1 GCA_023258655.1 Bacteroidia bacterium | reverse complement strand
TCCCATTGCTTCGGTAAGGGTATTTCCCGTGCCCACCACAGAAAATGTGCAGATTGAAATCCAAAATAACGTAACGGCCAGCATCAAAGGACAGATTTATACGGCAGATGGCAAATTGGTTTCCAGCAAATCCCCCAGTGCCTCGCAGGTATTATCTATTCCGGGCGATGAGAGTTTTAGTCTTTCCCTAGAACCGGGCACACATCGATATGCACTGCACACTTTGGGACTTCCCAAAGGCATTTATTTCCTTCGATTGCAACTCACTGAGGGACAGTGGAGCGCACTCTCCGATACACAAACCTTTAAATTTATTGTTCAATAACCACCCATGACGGACAACCCCAACCCCAATGCTCGTCCAAAGGGTGAGATTATTTTGATCAACAAACCTTACGGATGGACCTCTTTCCAAGCCGTAAAAAAAATTCGCTACGTCACACGCGCTAAAAAGGTGGGGCATGCGGGCACGCTCGACCCCCTTGCCAGCGGCTTGCTGATTATTTGTACAGAACAGCAAACCAAAGGAATCCAAGCCATTCAAGATGCGGAAAAAGAGTATGAAGGCACCATCACGCTCGGCGCCACAACACCCAGTTATGACATGGAAACAGAGCCCAATAGGCAATTTCCCACTGCTCATATCACAGAGGAATTGATCCAGAATACCACCGCCCAATTTTTGGGTGCGATTGAACAAATCCCCCCGTTGTTCTCCGCCATTAAAGTGGATGGAAAACGGGCTTATACCCTCGCCCGGCAGGGCGATGCCACAGTGTTAAAATCAAGGACCATTCATATTTACTCCTTCGAGATTACGAGTATTGACATGCCAAACGTGGATTTCCGGGTGAAATGTAGCAAGGGAACCTATATTCGTTCTCTCGCCAATGATTTTGGAAATGCCTTGCAATCGGGGGCTTACCTATCGCGGCTGGTGAGGACCAAAATTGGAGAACATAGCCTGAACGATGCTGTGCTACCCCAGGATTTTGAAACCGCCTGGAAATCAAAAAATCCCCACCCCGAAGCCCAATAAATCAGACCTTGAGAAATTTGGGCCGATTTTTGCTACCTTTGGAAAACATGCGCACAATGAAAAAAACGCTCCGTACATTGGGTCTTCTGACCTTGTCCTTGGGATTGGTTCAATGCTCTGATCTCAGCGCCGAAAAAGTGAAAAAAGATGTCAATACCTGGTTTACCGACCTGATAACTCCACGCGCCTCCTCATTGGAATTGGCCACTGAAGGCTACACAGTGAAAGGCAACCTCAAAAACAAGCCCAACCACAAATTGGCCTTGTATGAGATGACACCGGAAAATTTGATTTTTATTGACAGTGTTCTCACCGACAAAAAAGGTGATTTCACCTTAAAAGGAAGCACCAAAGAACTCATTTTTTGTGCCTTGAGCATCAACGAGAAGCAAATGATTTATTTGGCCTTGGACAACAGCACAGAAATCAATGTGATGGCAGATGCAACCGCGAGTAGTTTGAGCTATTCACTGTCTGGCAAAAACATCGACGAAAGTGTTGCGCTCAAAGATTTGCTAAAATTGAACGAAGGTTATGTGAGCAAAATCAAGGCTTTAGAAACCGAAGCGAGCAGTTTGAATCCAAATACGGATGCCGGTTTTCAGAGAATGTCACAGTTGCAGAACGACTACTACGCAACCATGACGGCAAGAAATGCAGATATCTTGAAGTTTGCACAATCAAAACCAGCCAGTTTCATCCCATTCTTCATTTTGCAGTTCAATGTGGTTCAAGAACCCACCATCGAGTTGTTAACCGCGGCAAAGGAAGCGGCCATGAAAGCCAACCCCAACAGCAAATACACCGAAGTCATTGTTCAGCGATTCAATGAAGAAGCCCGTTTGATGATCGGAGGTGTTGCACCTGAAATCAACCTAGCCCAACCCGATGGCGGGAATTTGGCCTTGAGCTCATTGCGCGGCAAATACGTACTGATTGATTTCTGGGCCAGTTGGTGCGGTCCTTGTCGCAAAGAAAATCCCAACAACGTGGTCATGTACAACAAATACAAAGACAAGGGATTTGAAATCTATGCGGTGTCATTGGACCAAGATCCGTTGCGTTGGAAAAAGGCCATTGAAACGGATGGTTTGATCTGGAAACATGTGAGCGATTTGAAAGGTTGGAGCAGTTCTGCAGGACAGACATATAACATCCGTAGCATCCCAGCCACGGTGCTACTCGACCCTAGTGGAAAAATCATTGCCAAAGGTTTGCGTGGAGAAGAACTCGATGCAAAATTGTTCGAAATTTTTGGTAATCAATAGTTGCCAAAACCCCAACTTTCTCTTAGGGTTTACTTAATAGAAACTTAATACAAAGCGAGTTGATAATTAACATCAAATCAATTCCTTTGTAACACAATGATTAAAGGAATGCCTAAAGTTTTGGTAGTTGATGACGAGCAAGATATTCTCGAACTCATTCGGCATTCATTGGCCAAAGAAGGGTTTGAAGTTCATATTGCTGCCAATGGTGCCCAAGCCCTCGACCAAGCCCGAAAAGTGAAGCCGGAAATCATCATCATGGATGTGATGATGCCTGTCATGGATGGCATGGAAGCCTGCAGACAGCTCAAAGACAATCCTGAAACATGCAACATCCCCGTGATTTTCTTGACGGCACGCTCCGAAGAATTTGCCGAGTTGGCAGGATTCGAAGCCGGTGCAGATGACTACATCGCCAAACCAGTAAGAAATCGCGTTTTGTTGAGTCGTGTGAAAGCCATTTTACGTCGCGGCAACGCCATCCAAACCCCGGAACCGGAAAAATACGATTTCAATTCCATCAAAATTGACCGTGAACGCTTCGTGGTTGAATACAGCGGGAAAATACTTCAATTACCCCGAAAAGAATTTGAATTGTTGGCCTTTTTGGCATCGCGTCCCGGTCGCGTATTCAGCAGAGACGAAATCCTAGAAAATGTATGGGGCAATGAAGTCTTGGTTGTTGATCGCACCATTGATGTTCACGTGCGAAAAATTCGGGAAAAGCTCGACGACAAATTCATTTACACCGTAAAAGGTGTGGGATACAAATTCGAGCCTTAATCAGCCGAAAATCGACAGCACCGTAGCTGCTTTGTCCAAACACTCTTGGTATTCTTCTGCTGCATCACTGTCGATGGTGATGGCCCCTCCCACTGCGTAGGACAATTTTTGCTGGACGTCATCGTACACCAATGCACGGATGACCACGTTGAAGTCCATCGCACCCTGAAAAACATAACCCACACTACCTGAGTACACTCCACGAGAAAATCGCTCAAACTGTTCCGTGTTTTGCATTACCGCTATTTTGGGCGCACCGGTCATACTGCCCATGGGAAAGGTGGCATGCACTACCTCCTTCAACCCGATCCCAGGCTTGGGCTCCCCCACCACTGTTGAAATCATCTGATGAACATGGGAATACGTGTATACTTCGCACAATTCAGGCACGCGCACACTGCCAGGCGCACAAACCCGCGACAAATCATTGCGCACCAAGTCAACAATCATGATATTCTCGGCACGATCCTTTGGGGCGTTCTTCAACGATAGGACGGCTTGGGCATCGACATCACGTTGCTCAGCTTCCAATGTTATTTGTCGCTTCCGCGTTCCTTTAATGGGCTGCGAAATCAGCCGTTCGTTGTGCAGGGCGATATACCTTTCGGGACTTGCACAGAGCAAGAATTGGGTTTCATCTTTCACAAAACAAGCAAAGGGCGCAGGTGCTTTTCGATTCAAAGCTGCAAACGTTTGATACGGGTCGATTTTCGCTTGTGCTGAAAACGCAATGCAGTGATTCATTTCGTAAAAATCTCCCTCTTTGATGTGGTGTTGAATTTGGGCGATATGCGACAAATACTCTTCCCTCGCGGTATGGGCCTCCCAATGAAGTTTTGGCAGAGTCTCCCGATCTCCTTTCGGCGATGCAGACTGAGTTATGGGGTTATTTAGTATCGCCTCTCCAAAGGCCAATCCATCCGCATTTCCATGCAATTGACCATTTCTATCAAGTCCCACCCAGGTTTTGGGCTGTACAAATTTGACCGTAGAAAACTGCGATAACACCTTGTGTTGGCTCTGCAGCATCGGTTCGATGACATTCTTATAATCATAAGAAATATACCCAAACCAGGGCGTGTTCGACATCAAATCCACCTCAGAGAGGTTGCTTGTTGTATAGGCAGCATCATACCCCACCAACCATTGCCAACGGCCATACTGATCGGCAAACTCATTGCTTAGAAACAAGGCAGAAAACGACGCCTCCCTGGCCTTTTCTAGCAAACATTCCAGTAGGTAGGTATTCTTATCTTCTTGCATTTCAAATCATTACTACAAAACGACCATTTCATCACTGTCCGATGCACTCCCTTGATAAAAATCCACAATAATCTTGGCTTTCGCACGACCAACCACACCGGCCAGGGTATCTACACTTGCCTCTTTCACCCGAGTAACACTCTTAAAATGCTTGAGCAAAGCACGGGCAGTTTCCTCTCCCACGCCGGGCACTTCTGTCAATGCCGTTCTGAGTGTGCCTCGATCACGACGGCTTCGATGATGGGTAATGCCAAAGCGATGAGCTTCATCGCGCATGTGCTGAATCACTTTCAATGTTTCAGACTTTTTATCGATGTACATCGGCAGAGGATCTCCGGGGTAATAAATTTCTTCCAAGCGTTTGGCAATGCCTACAATGGCCAATTTTCCATAAAGTCCCATGGCCTTGAGCGCTTCCACCGCCGCGCTGAGCTGTCCTTTGCCACCATCCACCACAATCAGCTGGGGCAAGGGCTTTCCTTCTTCTTGCAAACGGGAATATCTCCGGGTCAATGCCTCTTTCATTGTGGCAAAATCATCAGGGCCTTCCACGGTGCGTACGTTAAAATGTCGGTATTCCGATTTCGCGGGCTTGCCATTTTTGAATACCACACAGGCACTCACTGGATAGGTTCCTTGGAAATTGGAATTGTCAAAACACTCAATATGCTTGGGCATTTCGCTCAAGCGCAAATCTTTTTTCATTTGCTCCATCAAGCGATCCACGCGCAGCTCTGGATTGAGTTTTTCGTATTGCGATAATTTTTCTTGCTTGTAGAGCAGCGTATTTTTCATACTGAGTTCGAGCAAGCGTCGTTTATCACCCATTTTGGGAACAGTGATACCCACGCCAGGAAACTCCAAATCCAGGGGTTGACTCAACACGATCTCTTTGCAGTCATCGCCGTATTGTGCCCGCATTTCAGCCACCGTTGCCTCCAACAATTCGGCATCTGATTCATCCAATTTCTTTCGAATTTCCACGTTTCGGCTTACCACAATCAATCCTTGGCTCACCCGCAAGAAATTGACAAATGCCACTTTTTCTGTGGAGCTGATGCTGTAAACCTCCAAATCGCCCAGGGTTGTGCTCACCACTGTACTTTTCGATTGGTAGCGTTCCAGGGAATCCAACTTTTCCTTGTATTCTTGGGCTTCTTCAAATTGCAGCGCTGCAGCAGATTGCAACATGAGCCCCTTCAAATGCTGTTTCACCTCTCCGAGATGTCCTTTGAGCAAGTATTTGATGTGGGCAATGCTCTCGTTGTAGGAAGCTTCCGATTGATGTCCTTCACAGGGGCCTTTGCAGTTTCCCAGCTGGTATTCCATGCAAATTTTGTGTTTGCCGGCGGCTACGCTCGCCGGCGACATCACCAAATGACAATTTCGCGTGGGATACAATTTCTTCACCAAATCCAATACCGTGTGCATGACCTTCACATTGGCATAGGGACCGAAATACTCGGAGCCATCGCGCACCGGATTCCGGGTAGGAAACACTTTGGGATAGCGCTCGGCTGACACCCTGATATAGGGATAGGTTTTGTCGTCCTTGAGTGAAATATTGTACCGCGGCTGAAATTCTTTGATGAGGCTATTTTCCAACAACAAAGCATCCATCTCTGTGTCCACCACGGTGAATTCGATTCGCTGAATTTTGCTCACCAAAATGGCCGTTTTTCGGTTTTCGTGATGCTGTTTGGAGAAGTAACTACTGACGCGTTTTTTGAGGTTCTTTGCCTTCCCCACATAGATGATAACATCCTCGGCGTCGAAGTATTTGTAAACCCCCGGTTTGTGCGGGAGCGACTTTAAAACATCGACGAGATGTGCGGGTTGCATGGAACAAAATTACGCGGGAATGACCAATCAATGTTGACCAATTTCCACATGGGAGGCCACTATGGGTTCTCCAAAAAATACGGACGCCTGCTTTTCAAAGGTCTGTGGATCGTCGGTTGTGTTGAAGGACCGGAAACCGGCGCGCCGCAGGCGCGCCTCCATCTCGGGATGACGACCCAAATAATCCGCCAATCGCTCCGCTACCAATCCCCCCTGTGAAACCAATTTCACCCCCTCCGGCAAAAATTTCTCTATCGTCTCCGTCAACAAAGGATAATGCGTACATGCCAACAACAACGTATCAATGCGTGGATTTCGCTGAAAAATGCGGTCCACATGCTGCTTTACAAAATAATCTGTCCCCTCACCCTTACGCTGGTTGTGCTCAACCAAATAAACCCACATCGGACAAGCCTCTTGCTCCACCACTACCTCCGGGAAAAACTTGGCCAACTCAATCGGATACGAACCCGACCTTACCGTGCCCTCCGTACCCAACACGCCCACTACCCCCGACGCCGTCATATGACCCAACTGTTCGGTGGTGGGACGAATAACGCCCAAGACACGCTTGTGGTCGTTTCGCTTGGGCAAATCCACTTGCTGAATCTGACGCAAGGCCTTGGCCGAAGCTGTATTGCAGGCCAAAATCACCAAATCACAACCCTGATCGAACAACCAATTCACACACTCCAAAGTGTAATGGTACACGGTATCAAACGACCTGTTGCCGTAGGGCGCTCGTGCATTGTCGCCCAAATACAAATAGTCATATTGAGGCAACGCATCCACTATACTGCGCATCACGGTCAGTCCCCCGTAACCCGAATCAAATATCCCGATTTTACCCTGTGCGATTTCCTTGGAATTTGTCACGTGCTTGTGTGTTCGTTGCTGCAAAAGAAAAGGACTGCCGTTCTCACAGCAGTCCTCAAATATAAGGTCTTCGCCAATTATTTCTTCAACATGGCAGCGATCACTGCCGCGGTGATATCATCGGCTGGATTGGCACTCCAAACCACAGAACCGGTAGAATTATCGATCACGTGTGCATAGCCCTTGGCTTTGGCCACATCACCCGCAGATTTCTTTACCGCATCCAAGATGGGTTGGTACAATTTGGCTTGCTCTGACTGAATCTCTGCTTTGTAAGCCTCCTGTGTTTCTTGGGCCTCTTGCTGCAAACGTTGGAAACTCTTTTGGATCAATTCCAACTGCGCTTGAGAAGCTTTCATGGCCAATTTGGCTTGGTAGTCTTTCTCCTTGTTTTGCATCTCCATTTCCAAATCCTGCAAACGCATGGCATAACCCTGTTCGATTCTGGCCAACTGTGCCAAGGCAGAATCCTTTTGGGGCAACGTATCCACCACTTTGGCGGTGTTAATGGTAGCAATTTTCTGTGCTTGAGCCATTGAACCCAAAGCAACAAGCATGGTCATGGCGATAAAAAGAATGGTTTTTTTCATGTATCCTGTAATTATTATTTTTCTGATTAATTCCCGTCGGGGGTTTCTTGATTTCCTCCGTTTACGCCGGTGTTCGGACGGGGTGCGCCACCGCGGTTCTGGGTATTGGGCTTGGCTGGTGTTGCATTGGCTCCCGGCATATCTTCAGTGGGAATGCCCAACGCCTCCATGACCTCCAAGGTTTTGTCGTACTTCTGATCGGCATACAACATCAACGCGCCACCGCTCTTGTCGAAAATATAGGCATATCCCTCTTTTTTCGCCACGTTCTGAACTGCGTCATATACCTTGTCCTGCAAAGGTTTGATCAAACGGGCCCGCTCTTGGAACAATTCGCCGGTGGGACCAAATTTGGCTTCTCTATAGGCAATCAACTCTGCT
>JALQWO010000074.1 GCA_023258655.1 Bacteroidia bacterium | reverse complement strand
TTCTGGACCCGTGAAATAAGCATCCAGCTGCTTTTGCCATGCGGTTGCCGCTTCTTTCCATATCGGTTTACCCACGGTGGCCATGACAATTATTAATTCAACAAATCTTCCAGTTCTTCTAAGTTCAAACTAGACAAAATAGAATCCTCATCGGGAATCACACTCTCTGCCAATGCCGCTTTCTTGGCTTGTAGGGCAAGGATTTTCTCTTCGATGGTATCTTTGGTGATGAACTTGTAAGAAAAAACCGGCTTATCCTGTCCAATACGATGTGCCCTGTCTTCGGCTTGCTTCATGGTAAAAGGATTCCACCATGGATCGGCCAAAAAGACGTAATCAGCGGCTGTTAAATTCAATCCGCTATTTCCTGCACGCAAACTCAACAGGAATACCCGCTTTTTATCGTCGTTTTGAAATAAATCAATTTGTACTTGTCTTTCCTTTTCATCCATGGACCCATCCAAATAGCAATAATCTACGCCCTGTTGTTCAAAAATGTCCTCAAATACCTTCAAGTAACCGACAAACTGAGAAAAGAAAAGTACTTTGTGACCATTCGCCACAGCGCGCAATAGCATGCGCATAATTTCATCATCTTTGCCGCTTCCACCCTCGTAGTTTACATCTTTCAATGTGGGATTGAGGGCGATTTGCCGCAAGTGCATCAATCCATTGAATATTTTCAAACGCGATTTTGAGATACCCAGTTCAGTAACGTGGCTCAAGATTTCGTTTCGGTATTGATTTTTTACTGATTCATAGAGTTCCGCTTGTTCCGCACTCATTTCACAGAAATGTACTTTTTCAATCTTTGGCGGCAATTCCTTCATTACCTGTTTTTTGGTGCGACGAAGTACGAAAGGATCGATCAACTTCCGTAACTCCTCTGTTTTCTGAGGGTTTGCTCCTTTTTCGATTGGACGAATAAACTGCTTTTCAAAATAGGTGTAACTGCCCAACAAACCAGGATTCAAAAAATTCATTTGACTCCATATGTCGAGCAATGTATTCTCAATGGGCGTACCTGTTAGTGCAATGCGACTTTTCGACTGCAACTTAAGCAAAGCCCTTGAAGTCTGTGACGAGGGGTTTTTTATCGCCTGGCTTTCGTCTAGAACAATACAATTGAATCGGTAATTGCGCAAGATTTCAATGTCGTTGCGCATCGTGCCATAAGACATCACCACCAAATCCAACTTCCCAAAAGTGGGAATTAACTTTTGTCGGCTCAACCCCGAGTACAAACATGTTTTCAAGGTGGGACAAAATTTGGCAGACTCAGACATCCAGTTATACAACAGCGATTTTGGAGCGATGATCAAAATGGGGCCGTTATGCATAGCCTCTGGAGGCAATGGCTTCCCATCCATCGTCGATGTAGAAGACTTCTCCGCCTCTCCCACAGCCAACGTTGGTCCATTGGCAACCAATCCCAATTGCTGATTGAGTTCTTTTTCGCTTCGATGTTCCAATGCCAAGGCTTGCAATTGCGCCAATGTTTGAATCGTTTTACCCAAACCCATGTCATCGGCGAGCAAAGCTCCAAATCGATTTTGCTGCATGAATTTGATCCAACTGTACCCCTCTAATTGATAATTGCGCAACTCCCCCTTGAATCCCATAGGCAATTCTGCGCTTGGAATGGTTCCTCTATGAAGGGCTTCTGTCCAATCTGGAGTGGGTGGAGCCTCATTTAAATATTCATCCAAATCAGCCAACAAAGACACATGTATGTTCCTCACACGGTATGCCTCATCATGAACATCAGCCAAATTCACAATTTGGGCAAACTGAACAAACCACTCTGATGGAAGAATTACCACTTTTCCATTCGGCAGAACATACTCTCTTCGCTTTTCTAAAATATGCTTTCTTAACTTGATGAATGGAATCTCGAAACCATCGAACTTCACCACAGCATGAACATCAAACCAATCGATGCCATTTTTCACTGTGACAGACAGCTGGATGCCTCCAAGATAATACTGCGTAGCCCCATCCTCTTGTTGTATCTCAAATCCGGCCCTTTCCAGTGCTCCGCGATTCTCGTTAACCCAAGATACAATGTCCAGGGCATCAGAAGTCTCAGATGCCTCAGATTCCAAGGTAAATAAACTGCCGTTTGTTTGAAACAATCCCAATTCTTTCAAAGTTTCAATCTTCTGTTTTTCAACAGAATACAATCGCTTAATTCGATGAAAAGTGTAAGTTCCTTCTCTTTCCTCCAATCGAACATTCACCTTTTTGTTGACATGGTATGGAAATACCCAACTGCCATATTTCATATACAACACCAAATGGGGTTTTTCCCAACTTGATGTCAGTTTCAACAGGGGCTGCACTTCCAATTGGTCTGTAACAATGTCAAAACCCAACGCAAACACATCGTGATTTTCCAGCAGCGGGCCCACGAACTTCTGCATGTAGGTTGCTTCTTGGTGTGGATCTATGTGTATGAACTTCTTTCTTAGAAAGGGTTTGATTTTTTTACCCTCCACATTTGCGCCAAAAAACAACAGCTTATTGGGTGTGAGTAACCAAGCGGGCTGAGAAATCAGCAATTCACTTTCTGGATCACAAAAATGCACTTTCTCTCCGCGGTGTTTGATGGTGACGAAATAATTCATCCCTGTTTCATCTCTTCGGAAATGAAATAACGGTGTTGAAGGCTCGTTGAAGAAATCAATCTTGGTACCCATCGGTTCTCCCGTTTTCCCCGACCAGTACATGGGGTAGTTCTTAACTTCTCGAATGACTTTGAGCAACTCCGCCTCAACAAAGGCCAAAACCGTCTTTTTTGTCTCCTCATCGAACTGTTTGATGAAAAAATCTACGGGCTTAATCTTCCGCGTCCCTTTATAAAAGCGTTTCATGATGGCCTCATTTTCGAAGCCTTCCAAAATCTCAACAACCTTTTTTTGTTCAGGATTAAGGCCAAAATAATCGGCTGTTTTCTCCCTGATGCGCTGAAATGTCAATGATGGATTCCCATTTTCCAACAACTGCACTGCATTCGCCTCCACCAAAACGCCCAAATGGGTATGTCTTACGAAGGTGAATACTACCTCAAACGGCTTGGTGTTTATTACCTCCATCGATAGTTTTTATAAAATAAACTCGCAATTTACGATGGAATCAAGGGCCAACCAAAAATACTTTGCCAATGACGAATAAATCCTCCAAATCGGTTTAATTCGCAGCCATGAGCGACGCATTCACCCCCATGGAGTGGCATTTATTGTCGAAATCCGAAAAATACAACCAAGCCCAAGGTCAATTGGCCGGCATTTTGGATACAACGGTTGACGATGTGGCTAATTTGGCAAATGCCGCTGCCTTGTTGAAAGAGATTTTCGGTTGGTGGTGGGTGGGTTTTTACCGCAAACAAGAAGGCGAACTCATCTTGGGACCATTCCAAGGCCCGGTGGCTTGCACCCGCATCGCTTTTGGAAAAGGAGTCTGTGGGAGCAGCTGGCGAGATCAATGCACCATAGTAGTTCCAGATGTTGACGCCTTTCCAGGACACATTGCGTGCAGTGCCGTCAGCAAAAGTGAAATCGTTGTGCCCCTTTGGAGATCTTCAGGAGAGTTTTGGGGCGTGTTGGATGTAGACAGTGAGCATTTAGCCCATTTTGATGATCTTGACCGCTCAGAATTAGAGAATTTTTGTCGTACTTTGGCCAAAGTCCTATCATGAAGCAGAAGAAGAATATCGCACTACTTATCACGGTGGCTTCGTTGGGTTATTTCGTGGATATTTATGATTTGATATTGTTTAATATCATCAAGAAAGATAGTCTTTCATCGTTAAATATCGATGTAAATACCTACGAAACTGTCTTGTTCCGCTGGCAGATGGCAGGGATGCTCATTGGTGGTTTGATTTGGGGGATTTTGGGCGATGTCAAAGGAAGAGTGAGTGTCCTTTTTGGATCGATACTGTTATACAGCTTGGCGAACGTGGCCAATGCCTTTGTGACAACCGTAGAGGCCTATAAATTTTGGCGATTACTGGCAGGCATCGGCCTTGCCGGAGAATTGGGTGCAGCAATTACGCTGGTGAGTGAGTTGATGCCCAAAGAAAAGCGCGGCATTGGGACCATGATTATTGTGACTTTTGGTGCGCTGGGGGCCGTTTTTGCCTTTTTTGTCGCCAAGAATGGTGATGGCATCACCCATTTTATGAGTAACCTCATTGGCAGTCGACTCGAGAATTGGCAAACTGCATACATTGTGGGAGGTGTTCTCGGCTTGTTGCTTTTGTTGATGCGCGCCGGCACGTTTGAGAGTTCGCTATTTGAGAACGCAGCCAGCACAAATATCAAGCGCGGCAATTTTTTCATGTTGTTTAAAAAAGCACATTTCAGAAAGTACATTGCTTGCATTGTGATTGGCCTGCCCGTTTGGTTTGTGGTGGGTATTTTGATTGCGCTATCGCACAAATTTTTTCCTGAAATTTTGGCCAGTACAGGGGTTTCCGTCAATCCGGATGCAATCAAGGCTTTTGCCGTTGCTACTCCAGAAATGGTGATGTGGAGTTATGTTGGGCTCAGCACAGGCGATTTGATATCAGGGTTACTCAGTCAGTTGTTTAAAAGTCGTAAAAAAGTCATTTACCTCAACTTGATGGGAATTGCCATCATGACATTGGTTTTTTTATATGGCCCCATAGGAAATCAGAATTACTATAGATTTATCGCATTTCTGCTGGGTGCAGTAACAGGTTATTGGGCAATTTTTGTCACCAACGCGTCTGAGCAGTTTGGCACGAATATCCGAAGTACCGTAGCAGCCACTGTGCCCAACTTTGTGCGTGGGGGTGTTTTGCTTATTACCATGGGTTTTGAATATTTTTCAAGTACATTCAGTACTTCAAATTCTTTCGACGGCCGATCTTTCAGCGTAGCCGCTTTGATCATTGGGTCGGTTTGTTTGATGTTGGCATTCTGGGGGACCTACAACGTGGAAGAAGCCTTTCACAAGGATTTGGATTATTTCGAGCACGACAATCATCCCCAATAACACAAGAATAATGCGTAACTTTACCCATTATTTCACGCATTTTAGTTTTTCTCATCCTTGTCAAATCGCAGTAAAATCACCTTCCCAGAGCGCGTAGTTCTGGCCATATTAGAAAATGCCGGCAAAGGCACTTACAATGCCAACCAAGTATTCTCTCGCCTTCCCAAGGAGGCCAATTTCACCAAAGAGATGGTGCATCAGGCATTGATCAAATTGGCAAACCGAGGTCTGATCAGGGAGCCAGCAAAAGGCACCTTCTCTCCCATCCAACCCACTGTGAAATCGGAGGGAGAACTAGTACTATCGAATCGTGGGGATTATTATGTGAGGATGGAATTGGATGGAGAATTGCAACAGATTTACATGGACAACGACATGGTTGGCAAGTTGCTGCCTGGCGATCGAGTCAATTGTGAGATCCGCACCAAGGGAAAACGGACCTACGTAAAATCAATTGGTCTTTTAGAGCGAATTCCCCAGCGTTACAGTGCGATTTTGGATGTGTTCGAAAAAAACGCTTTTGGTTTATTGCAGAAGAACGGTTTGAAGGATATCAAACTCACGGATACAATTGATCCCAAATACGATGGATATAAGGCCATCATTGAGGTGTACGATTTTCCTCACAACAGCCGTAATCCCTTGGGGCGAGTGATCGACATTTTGGGTGAAGTTGGGCAAGCGGATACCGAAATGCATGCCATTGTGGCGGAATTTGGCTTCAATACCCGATTCCCTGATGCCGTACTGGAGGAATCAGAGGCCATACCGAATGAAATTTCGTCCAAAGATTGGGGGGAACGTGTAGACATGCGACAGGCATTCTGCATCACCATAGACCCTGCGGATGCTAAAGATTTTGACGATGCCATCTCCATTGAAAAATTGGCAGATGGAAATTTGCTGTTGGGCGTACACATTGCAGATGTATCTCATTTTGTGAAGCCAGGTTCACCCATCGACAAGGAAGCAGTGATTCGTGGAACCAGTGTTTATTTGGTTGATCGCACAATTCCAATGCTTCCAGAAAAATTAAGTAACGACCTGTGCTCGTTAAAACCACATGTGGATCGATTGGCGTTTAGTGTTGTTTTTACCTTGAGTCCATCGTTTGAAATCTTGAATCAATGGTTCGGAAAAACAGTGATCAACAGCAAACGGAGATTCGCCTATGAAGAAGCCCAAGAAGTGATTGAAACGGGCAAAGGAGATCATGTTGAGGAGTTGCAGTTGTTGAATCGCATGGCCAAACATTTCGAAGCCATTCGATTTGCCAATGGTGCGTTGCGCTTCGAATCCAAGGAAATTCGCTTCCGGTTTGATGAAAACAAACGTCCGATAGAATCGTACGTTAAAACGCGCTTCGATGCCCACTTATTGATTGAGACTTTTATGTTGATGGCCAATGAAGCCGTGGCCAAATACGTAAAAACGCTGAAAAAACCGGAGTTGCCATTTATCTATCGGTCACACGATTTACCGCCCCAAGACAAGTTGATTGAATTTGCTCGTTTTTGCAAATTGATGGGATATCCCATCAACATAGACAACGAGGCCCAAATGCGTAAATCATTCAATGAATTGATGGAACGAACAGCCAACGATCCCAGTGCTGAGATCCTGCAACAAATGGCCATTCGGACAATGTCTAAGGCTGTTTATACAGCATTTCGGTCGGACCACTTCGGACTCGCCTTCCAATTTTATACCCATTTTACCTCTCCCATTCGTCGTTACCCTGATTTGTTGGTACATCGGCTGCTACAAGGCTATTTAATGGACCCAAAGCCGAGCATGAGTGAATCTGAGATTGAAATGATCGCCAAACACAGCAGCAACATGGAACAGAAAGCTGCGGAGGCCGAAAGAGCGAGTACCAAATACACGTTGGCCTTGATGATGGAGCAACACATTGGCAAAATCATGGATGCCACCATTACAGGCATCACGGAATGGGGCATTTACGCAATGGCAACCGAATATCATTGTGAAGGTTTGATTCGAATGGCTGATGTCAAAGGCGATCGATTCACGTATTACGAAGCAGAGAAAAAATTGGTTGGTCAGCGAACAAAGCGGAGTTACCATTTGGGGGACCCAATTACGGTTTCCGTGAAAAAAACCGATCCACAGAAAAGAATAATTGATTTTAATTTGTTAGACTAACATGAGTATTGCATCTCTACACGCCCGCTACGTCGCCTATTTACAGGCTCATGCCTTCCAGGGGAAGCCAAGCAACTTGTACGATCCCATGCGATACATCATGGAGTTGGGTGGTAAAAGGATCCGTCCCATACTCTGTATGACAGGTGCTGAAGCCTGTGGAGGAACTGCAGCAGAAGCCCTTCCCGTAGCCCATGCCATGGAGGTTTTTCACAATTTTAGTTTGGTACACGACGATATTATGGACCGTGCCGATCAACGTCGGGGCTTACCCACCGTACATAAAAAATGGAATGAGCCCACCGCGATTTTGGCCGGAGACAATTTATTGGTCAAAGCCTATGAATCCATATTGGCATTTGATGGCGCGTGCAAGAATGACATTTTGGATTTGTTCTCCAAAACGGCTACGCAAGTTTGTGAAGGACAGCAGGACGATATGGATTTTGCCGAGCGTAACGCAGTGAGCGAGGCGGAATATCTACGAATGATTGAATACAAAACCGCTGTATTGTTGGGTTGTAGTCTTGCTTCCGGTGCATTGGTTGCCAATGCAGAAAAAGACACTGTACAAGAGCTTTATGATTTTGCCATTGCCATCGGTATGAGCTTCCAAATGATGGACGATTACCTAGATGCCTTTGGTGACGCAGACAAAACAGGCAAAGTCTCGGGAGGTGATATCATGGAGGGCAAAAAAACATGGCTATACATCAAATCTTGTGAGCTAAACGCCAACACTGAATTATGGTTTAAGGAGACAGACCTGATCAAACGTGTACAGATAGTACGTCAAGAATGGCAGAATCTGGGATTAGACAAAATGATTTTGGAAAAGTCAAAGGAATACAACAAGGAGGGAATGAGAATTTTGAATTCGCTTGCAGATCGAGGGGTTAAAACAGACGGACTGA
>JALQWO010000073.1:3725-8155 GCA_023258655.1 Bacteroidia bacterium | reverse complement strand
ATACGACCTAGAAATGGACACCACCATGATCACCCCCGGGATGATGAAAATCCTCAAACAGTTATCGCCATTTGGTCCGGGCAACTCCATTCCGGTGTTCCGCAGCAACAACCTCAAAGCCAACCAAACGGCCAAAATCCTCAAGGATCGTCACTTGAAAATGCAAGTACAAACGCCCAATGGCCCCATGGACTCCATTGGATTTGGCTTGGCTGAACATTGGCCCTCCGTTACCGATAGTCAAATCTTCCACGCCTGCTACTGCATCGAAGAAAACACATACAACGGTCGCACCAATTTGCAACTGCGATTGCAAGACATCAAAACCAATTAACGCAGAATTTCTTATCTTGCTAGGGTGAAGCGTAAACATTTCATCCAATCGCTCAGCGCCACCGCTGCAGGCACGTTTATTTTACCCGAATCCTTAAAGGCGGAATCTACGGTGGACAAGAAAAAAGGCGACAAACAACCCCAACCGGGCTATATCATGCCCAAACCGGGGACGCCCTCACATCCGCACAATGAAAATTATTGGGGCGTTGTGGCATCAAACTTCACCCGGTCTGCTGGATTCATCAACCTGGAGAATGGTTATTTCAGCCACCAACCCAAGGGCACCTTGGCTCAACATGTCGCCAATGAAACGCAGATCAATACCCAAACCAGCCATTTTATGCGCACGGTACAACAAACCGAAATCGAGGCGGCGCGCACGGCATTTGCGGAGTTTCAGGGATTGCTCCCGAGCGAGGTAGCCTTTACCCGAAATACCACCGAAAGTCTGAATATCGTGATCATGGGCACACAGTGGCAACCCGGTGATGAAGTTGTCATCGGTGACCAAGACTACGGCTCCATGGTTGAAGCCTTTCAACAAGCCGTTGCCCGCTGGTTCATTCGATTAAAAGTAGCCACAGTCCCTATCCTACCCAGCAGCGACGCTGAAATTGTGAAAGCTTATACTTCACAGATCACTCCACGCACGAAAATGCTGCATCTCACCCACATGATCAATTTAACCGGTCAGCTCATCCCGGTGGTTGCCATTACCCGTGAAGCAAAAAAAATCAACCCGAACATCCTTGTGGTTGTCGATGCTGCGCACAGCCTTGCACACACACCGGTAGACATGCTCGAACTAAGAAACGGCGGCGTGGACATGATTGGGGGCAGTTTGCACAAATGGCTTTGCAATCCCATTGGTGTAGGCTTTTTGTTCATGAAACAAAAGCACATTCGCGAGGTGTGGCCATTGATGGGCGATATCAGCGCTGAACGAACAGACATTCGCAAATTTGAGCACCAAGGCACACGACCCATCCAATCGCTACAAACCATCGCAAAAGCCATCGAATTTCATCGCCTTTTGGGTAGCGTGAGCAAATACCAAAGACTTACCTACCTCAAACTCCTCTGGATCGGCAACAAACAAGCCCTAGAAAATTTTGGCAAAGGATTGGGAATTCTGAACGACCCCCAATACCAGGCGAACATGAATGCTGTAACCGACTTGATGAACATGGACTCCTTCAAATTGCAATCCCCACTACTCCCATTCAATCGCGGCGGCGCCATCGCTACAGCAGCTGTCAGCGGATATACCCCAACAGAACTCGCGAATACCCTCATGAATCGATTTGGAATCTTCACAGTAGGAATTGACCATCCGGTGATCCGAGGCGTTCGGGTTACACCTCATTTAAGTAGCAGTGTCGCAGACTGCATCGCCCTCAACAAAGCCTTTACCGCCATTTGCGTGGACTTAATCCCCCATCTGGAACCCCAAAAATAATCCGTCAGTGTCACCCGCACTGTAAGGGTTGATTAGTCGCGTATTTTCACACGGACGATCACATCATTGATGGAATCTGCGTCATTCATCCCCGCAGTAAACACGGTTTCATACTTATTGAGCGAAAGCAACTCCGACCTGTCCATGTTGCCGTCGCGTCGACCGTGAAAATTATCCCAAAGAATCACCGATCCCTTTGGCATCCAATCATGAGCCCCACTGTCCTTGGTATCCACCGACCAAATGGAGAGGGTTTTGCTCGTCTTCGGCCAGATACTGACGGGGTTGGGCGACATCCAATCACCTGCTGGCGATTTTGGATGTAACTGCGATTCGGCACCCCAAGGATCCAACTGTTTGAATACATTGATGGCGGGTATTTGGTGTACCAATATTTCCCCTTGGTACTTCGGAGAAGATTCAATCCAATGCAGCGCTTTAGCAACCGGCTGCTGACTGTCCTTTCCATTGTAAATGACATCATCACTGATTGGGTCCTGCCAAGGATAGGGCATTCCTGCACCCGGAAAAGAGATGGCGAACATCCCCACAGAAACCAAGGCTTTCAACGCACGATTGAGTTGTCTGATTTCAACACGCATGATCCTATCCAAACTGTACATCGATAGCAATGCCATGATGGGCGAAACAGTCACAAAAACGCGGAGCAGTCCATGAGAACCCATGGCCCCTTTCCACCATAAAATACTGTGGGCCAGGAAAAAGAATCCCAACAAGGGCCACCACAACCACAAGGCCATTTGACTATTCTGCGCAGGTGTTTTGCGCTTCAATCTTCGCGCTACATAGGCAAGCACCAACCCCAATGACACCAAACAGAGCATTGCCACAATGATCCCCATGATTTCTTTTTGATGAGAAGCATAATGCCAGAAGCTCCCATGGCCGGCATCAAACCCGCCATCTACCTCTTGTCTTACGTAGGGATTTTGGGCAATGAGCCAATTCCACTGTCGACTTACAATGCCACCCAGAACGCCATAAACAAGCACCCCCGCACCGGCCCAGGGCAGATATTTCCATTGATTTCTCAAGGCCAAAAACACCATGACAGCACCCAACAAAACAAAGCCTTCACTGCGAATCACTGGGAGAAACGACGCCAAGATGGTGGCTGATTTCCACCGATTCCCTGCAAACAAATAACAAATCCATACCAACACGAGGGCATTGGATGGCTCCGTCAATGCCGAATGAACGTTTGACAACACAATGGGCTGCCAGGCGAACAGGAATATCACCATCCAAGGGTTTTTCATTCCCAATTTCCGGGCCACAAGGTAAGACAACCAGGCCGTGGCAAGTATGCAAACGTGATTGAGAAACAAGACTGCTTCTATCCCAAATTGTGCGAAAGGCGAAGCCAAAAGGGTAAAAAATGGCTTGCCCCACTGATCCAACAGTAACTCAGGGTGTTGAAATGCCCATCGCGCATAGAGATAGTGATTCCACGAATCTTGTCCACCCGCGGGCACCATTGATATCAAGCCGATGTAGACATTTACCAAGGCGACCAATGTCATGGCCATTGCCGCAGCGCTGGAATTGCGATTCCATTCGATGCGAAACCAAGATTTTCGGGCCGACATGAGGCGAAGTTAATAAAAAAGGGGCGGCAATCTCACGATTGCCGCCCCTTGCACTATTTTCCTGCCGAAGCAGGACGTTAAAAATCAATAAGTACTGTGCACCAACATCATGTCGTGAATGCGCTTTTCCGCATGCAAGATCGCAGCCTGTTGGTTGTTCACGTTTTCACGCTCAGACTTTTTGTAAATTTCCAAAATGGTGTTGTAGATATTCTCCGTTTGAGACATGGCGTTCTCACGAACATAACCGTTGTACTCAGAGTATACATTGATCAAGCCACCCGCATTGATCACAAAATCAGGGGCATAAATGATACCCTTGGCCTTCAATGCATCACCGTGGATTTTTTCATCTTCCAATTGGTTGTTAGCGGCACCGGCTACAATCGCACACTTCAACTTGGGTAAAGTAACATCGTTGATAATGCCCCCCAAAGCACAGGGTGCAAAAATGTCTACGTCCAAGCCCACCATATCATCACCGCTAACGATGGTAGCACCAAATTGGGTTGCAGCAGCTTGCAATGCAGCATCGTTGATGTCGGCAACATACAACTTTACACCTTCCTTGTGCAAATACTCCAGCAAGTGCATTCCCACTTTACCGATACCCATCACCGCCGCAGAGCGACCGGCCAAGCTATCGTTACCCCAGGCTTGTTTGGCTGAAGCTTTGATACCCATATAAGTTCCGTATGCAGTAACAGGCGATGGATCTCCACCCCCACCCATACTCTCGGGCAAACCAACTACGTGGTCGGTTTCCATGTTCACGTATTCCATATCACGGGTGGTAGTTCCCACGTCTTCCGCCGTAATGTATTTGCCATTGAGATTTTCAACGAAGCGACCGAATTTGCGCATCAACGCCTCAGACTTCATGGTCTTGGGGTCGCCAATGATAACCGCTTTTGCACCACCCAAATTCAAACCCGCCACAGAAGCTTTGTAGGTCATTCCGCGCGACAAACGCATGGCATCGCGGATGGCGTCTTTTTCGTGGGTGTAATGCCAGAAACGGGTAC
>JALQWO010000073.1:0-3715 GCA_023258655.1 Bacteroidia bacterium | reverse complement strand
GGTGTTGTGAATGGCAATAATTGCCTTAAGTCCAGTAGCGTGATCTTGACAAAATACGATTTGTTCGTGATTTGTAGTTTCCAAGCCGGCAAATAAATCAAATGATGTTGCAGGCAAATTCTGAGTTTGAACGTCAGCCATGATAATGGGTGCAAAGATACGGAGAATTGATATAAAAAAATTGTTTTTAGAAGTGTCATTCAGACACTTAGATAGTTGAAGGAATGGGCCTTGGCGGGTATTTGGCAGCGGCCTCGGCGATGGCACGGATATGGTCCGGGGTAGTACCGCAGCATCCACCCACAATGTTCACCCAACCTTGCTTACACCAATCTTCGAGCACAGCAGCCATGCCCTCTGGCGTATCATCATATTCACCAAATTCATTAGGCAATCCAGCGTTGGGGTAACAGCTGATGGGCACCCAAGCCACGCGGGCCATCTCTTCGATAAAGGGACGCATTTGGGGCGCACCCAAAGCGCAATTCAAACCCACACTGAGTAGGTTGCCATGCGAAATCGATATCCAGAAGGCTTCTGCTGTTTGACCACTCAACGTGCGTCCAGAATTATCGGTAATTGTACCGCTAACCATCACGGGAATATCTAGTCCCCTAGCCTCTTTGATGGTATTGATCGCGAACAGCGCCGCTTTGCAATTGAGGGTATCAAAAACCGTTTCTACGAGCAGCAGATGCACTCCTGCATCGATCAAGGCATTGACTTGCTCAGTATAACAGGCTACGAGTTCATCGAAAGATACCGCACGAAATCCCGGATTATTTACATCAGGCGATAGACTGGCCGTTTTGTTTGTAGGTCCGATAGACCCTGCCACATACCTCGGTTTTGAGGGATTTTTGTCGGTGTATTCTGCGGCGGCGGCCAGCGCAAGCGCTGCCGCCGCCGCATTCAATTCCTTCACCAAATCCACCATGTGGTAATCCAACATAGAGATGGCATTCGCATTGAATGTATTTGTTTCTATGATGTCTGCCCCGGCCGATAAAAATTGCTTGTGAATATCCGAAATAATTTGTGGTTGCGTGAGCACCAGCAAATCGTTGTTTCCCTGCAAAGCGTGCGTAAAATCAGCAAACCGTGCGCCGCGGTAATCCGCTTCAGACAGTTTGTGCTTTTGAATCATCGTGCCCATGGCACCGTCGATAATCATGATCCGCTCACGCAGATGGTCTTGTATGTTCATTGTGTAATTGCTCTAATTTTATGATCCAAGATGCGCGCCATCAAATCCAAGGCGGTGTGGGCCGACATCCGATTTTTGGTATCGATGGTTGAATCCACTGCTACCGGATAACGGGCCTTAGCCACCAACATCAAGGGCGAAGGTTTGTTCGCTGATTTCAACTCTGGATATTGAAAATTTACATAGGTATTTTGGGCATCTTTATTCCCTAACTCCGGAAAATCCACAGATTGAGAGAGTCCAAATGTTGGTGCGGAAGCAAAATAAACAACCTCCGGCTCGTTCTCGTAGAGGGATTGAACTCCCTCCTTTTGCATCATGGTATGCGTTTTCTCCGCAAACACCTGATCAAACGCCTTTTCCGCAACTTGATAGTCCGCCATACTATCGGCGGGTTTGAAAATCACCATCGCTTTGTACTTAAACGCCACGTACGCCTTACCCGATGCAAACTCAGCATAAAAGTAGCGACCTTTGTCGATGCCCCCTTTGACTAAGTTCTGCTTGCGCAAAGACTGTAAAAACGATTTGAAACGATCTTCAGCGGTGAGGGAAAGGGCCAAAAAATCTCCTTCTCGCAGCCCAAAAGCCACCACATCTGAATACAGGGCCAAGCCCGGCTCGCCCGCATCTTTTACTCGCTGGAAAATGGGCAATGAAGAAACCGTTTTTCGCAATGCTTCTATCCCAGCAGGCGGAGTTTTTGTTTCCGCAAAATCGCCACGAAGCAATTTGGTTTGGACATGCAAAAACCATTGTGCGCTGGCAGGTACTACCAACACCAATCGGCTCCGGGCATTGAAGTTATACCAAAGGTAAACACCCACCGAAATAACAGTGAGCGCAGTGAGTCCCATGATTGTAAATGCAATTCTCCGAAATCCTTTGTCCATCGGTACTGCAAAGGAACAATACAGAATGCAAATGCGAGAGGGATAATCACAGAATCCCCAAAATAAATTTGGGTGTCCACCAAAAGGCAAACACCCAAATCAAAGATTCAATACGTGAAAAGAATTACTTCTTGCAGCAAGGTTTGCCTTCTGCTCCACCAGCGCAAGCCTTTTTTACAGGAGCAGCACCTGGCGCAGCGATGGGGGCAGCAACAGCTGCAGGGGCAGCCGCAGAAGCAGATGCATCGCCGTGACCGCCACATTTGTGCTCAGCAGAACCACCGCAAGCGGCTTTGGGAGCCATCGCAGGAGCCGCAGAAGCTGAAGCCGCAGAACCTTCCTTCTTGCAGCAAGCTTTTACCTCACCATTGGCAGCACCGGCTTTGCTACATCCCGCAGCAGAACCTTCTTTTTTGCAACAAGCTTTGGTAGGGGCTACTGCCGTTGCTGGAGCCACTTGGGCTACTTCAATGGCAGGTGTATTATTTTGGGTTTCGCCCGCAGTTTGGGCCTGAGAAGTGATTGCAAATCCAGCAACCAACAATCCAAAAGCAATGATTTTTTTCATATGATTTTACCTATTTATACAAAGATACAAAACTGATTTCACATTTACCATTTCGCGATCACGGTCTCACCACCCACAGTTTTTTGGTCCAATTGAACCAAAACCTCAGCATCCAAAGGCAAGTACAAATCGATGCGTGAACCAAATTTGATAAAACCATATTCATCGCCTTTGGTGTAAGCCATCCCGGGCTTGGCGTAGCAAACGATGCGCCTTGCCAAAGCACCCGCAATCTGTCTAAACAGAATCTGCTTGCCGTTTTCCTCCATAACCACCGTGGTTCTTTCATTCTCCGTGCTACTTTTGGGATGCCATGCTACCAAATACTTTCCTGGAAAATACTTTTGGTACAACACCTTGCCAGAAACGGGCGCCCGGTTCACGTGAACGTTCACGGGCGACATGAAAATCGAAATTTGCTTGCGTTGGTCTTTGAAGTACTCGCCTTCTTCCACGTTCTCAATGACAACCACTTTACCATCAGCAGGGGCAATAATCAAACCCTCACCTTGGGGTGTATTTCTTGAAGGGTTGCGAAAAAACTGCACCACCATGATGAAGAACAGGAGTGACAATCCCAAAATGATTTGCGACACCAATCCTTCCCCCAACAGCCATTGTACGGTAACATTGAGCACCGACAGTACCAAGGTGGTCACGAAAATGATGGTAAACCCTTCTCTGTGTAATCTCATTTTAGAACGAGCCTCTCAATTTCAAGGTACTAGCTACTTTATCCAATGCCACAATGTAGGCGGCAATACGCATGTTCACACCATATTTTTCAGCCGTTGCATAGACATTGTCAAAAGCTTGCTTCATGGCACGATCTGCGCGACGGTTCACACGCTCTTCTGTCCAATAGTAACCCAAACGGTTCTGCACCCACTCAAAATACGAAACAGTTACACCACCGTCCATTGGCACCCTCAACGATCATTTTCGCTTTGATGCGTGCCGCATTTTCTGGCGTAATCTGATCTTCCATGGCTGCAGGCACCAAAATATCGCAAGGCAATTCCAACAATTCGGCATTGGTTACTTTGG
>JALQWO010000072.1 GCA_023258655.1 Bacteroidia bacterium | reverse complement strand
AGCCTATTTGACGCCAGCGTCTGAGAAATTGTTTGTAGAGAACGGCATCTTTTCGCACCGTGAATTGGAAGCCCGTACTGAAATTCGTTACGAGACTTACGTGTTGCGTTTGCAAATTGAAGGTCGCGTAATGAATGAATTGGTCAGCAGTTATGTAATCCCCGCTGCGGTGAATTACCAGAAGCGTTTGGCCGATAATATCAATGCTTTGAAAGGTATGGGATTGCCTGCAAATTCTTATAAAGCGCAAGCAGAGATTGTGGAGTTCTTGAGTAAGCACATCAATCATGTGTACGAGTTGAATGAACAGATGACGGCTGAGCGTGCCAAAGCGAACAATTTGGATCATGCCGACAAGAAAGCGCTGGCTTATTGCAACAAGGTGAAGCCGATGTTTGATGAGATTCGCGAGTGCTGCGATGAGATTGAGCGTGTGTGCGATGACGCCGAATGGACGTTGCCCAAATACCGCGAATTGTTGTCGTTGAGTTAAATTACCCACCCAGGATTCCTAGATGGGGATGGGTTACTCTCGGACCAAGATTTTTTGTGCTGGGCGATTGCGATAGCGAAACAAAAGCACTTGGTTCTTGGGCAGGGGTTGGTTAAGCGGGATCGATTGTCCTTGTAGATTGATTATTTCGGTTGGCGCCTCCGCAGGAGGCGCCAACGTGTTTATACCTGCATAGCAATCGGGGATTTCAAAACGGGCGTAGATGATTGTGTCTTGACTCAGGCATTGGTGCGACCATTGGGCAGACAGAATATATCGGCCTTTGTGTGGAAACTGGTATTGCATTAGGCGGCCTTTGCTGCTGGCATACACCAGGGCAGAGTCAGGAAAGGCGTATCGTTGATAGATGCCCGTATTGCTGGGGTTGTTCCATTCATTGGCAGAAAACGTATCCATGGTTGCATCGTGAAACACCCGGAAAAAGTGCTTCCAACAGGTGTCTTTGGGGTCGGTGGCTACCAACGACATTTTTGATTCCAGGGAATCGCAGCGATATTGTTTGTTGCTCAGTGAAGCCGCTTGAAAAGAGAGGATTTCCAGCTCCTTCACAAACAGGGTATCGCAGTTTCTACAACGGTTCCAAATGCTGAGCGACATTTTGAATTTTCCCGAAGATGGGAAGGTGTAATTGCATAAGCCATTGTAGTGCTTGCCCGTATCCGTTTTTCCTGTTTGGTAATTGTAAAAGCGGAATTGATAATTCAAGCAGGAGTCGGGATAGATATTCTGTAATTGCCACTGATAGTAGCGATTTTGGTTGTATTGTTTGAGCTTGGCTGAAAACCAATTGCATTTCAACGGTTTGCAAATAACCTTCAACGTGATGTAGATGGTGGTGTCGTCGCGATGGCATTTGTTTTTGATCAATATCGTCCCATAATAAGTGCCCGTATCACTGAAGAAGATGGTAAATTTTTTGCTAAAGGTGCGATAGACAGGGTCGGCAAACTGATCCACAAATTCGGTTTCCACAGCGTGAAAACAGGTGTCGTTCACCCCATTGATTTCCATTGAATAAACGTTGCACTGATTGGTGTAACTCACAGAAACATTGTCCCACCGCGTTTGCGCAGAAAGCGGACCCAGCACCACAACAGTCGCTAAGAAAATCAGTCTGTATAGGAGGCTTCGCCCAATCACCAATCACAATATACGCAAATTGACCGAGATTTCCAAAAATATCAAGTGTGAACAAAATCACGATAACTCCCCAAAATGGATTTTATTTTTGTAGGGTTTTATGGAAAAAGTAGAGTGTTTGATCATTGGTAGCGGCCCGGCAGGATACACCGCCGCCATTTATGCCGCCCGTGCGGATATGAAGCCTGTGATGTATGAAGGATTGCAGCCTGGCGGACAGTTAACCATCACCACCGAGGTGGAGAATTATCCCGGTTTTCCCCATGGAATTCAGGGTCCTGAAATGATGAATAATTTCAAAGAGCAAGCGGTTCGTTTGGGTACCGATGTGCGTTTTGGGATGGTGACTTCGGTTGAGTTTAAACAAGGCGGACCCCAAAAGGTTATCGTAGATGGCAGTCACGAGATTGAAGCCCAAGCGGTGATTATCTCCACGGGTGCTAGCGCCAAGTGGTTAGGGATTCCCTCAGAGCAGCGACTCAATGGTTCCGGGGTAAGTGCCTGTGCAGTCTGCGATGGATTTTTCTACCGCGGTCAGGACGTAGCCATCGTGGGTGCTGGCGACACCGCCTGTGAAGAAGCGTCATACCTGGCCAAAATTTGTAATAAGGTATACATGTTGGTGCGCAAAGACGAGTTCCGTGCATCGAAAGCCATGCAGCATCGCGTGATGAATACACCCAACATCGAAGTGTTGTTCAACACAGAAACCGATGAGATTTTGGGCGATTTCGGGGTGGAAGGTTTGCGTGTGAAAAACAATGTCACCGGTGAAACCCGCGAATTCCCAATCAAAGGATTTTTTGTGGCGATCGGACATAAACCCAATACCGACATTTTCAAGCCCTACATCGATATGGATGATCAGGGATACATCATCACCAAGCCGGGTACGAGTTATACCAATGTAGAAGGTGTTTTCTGTGCGGGTGATGCGCAAGACAAAATTTATCGCCAAGCGGTTACGGCTGCGGGCAGCGGATGTATGGCAGCCTTGGACGCAGAGCGTTGGTTGGGTGCAAAGCACGCTGCCGTTAATTAATCATTTGTATCGTGCGATACCTTGGCTTGGGTTTGTTGGCTTTCTTGATGGGAGCGAATCTCAATGCCCAGGTGTCGCATGCTACACTGGCCATTGAAGGAAGTCGCGAGCCGGTCAATGGGAACGAGCCGAGCATTGCCATCGATCGTGGTTCCATCAATCGTACACTGATTGGCGTAAATACAAGCACTGTGTTGGTGACCGAGAATCCACTGCTTAAGGGATGGCAGCCGGTGATGGTCAATCCGCCACAGGGATTCTACGGAGATCCGGTCATGAAAACGGCCCAAAACGGGATGGTCTTTCTTGCGCATTTGGCCAAAAATAAGCAAGGGGTATGGCCCCAATTTTTCGACCGCATTGTCTTGGAACGAAGCGCGGATCATGGAAACACCTTTTCCGCTGTGGACGTGGGATACCATGAAGGCAAAATGCAAGACAAACCCTGGTTCGCATTGGATGAATGGGAGGGTAGTCCGGGTAAGGGGAATGTCTATTTGACATGGACAGAATTTGATCGCTACGGTAGTGCTGATCCCAAGGATTCATCGCGCATTTGGTTTGCTCGGACAAAAATGGGGATGGGCGAGCCCTTTGAGACACCCGTGGTGATTAGTGATCGCGGTGGTGATGCGATGGATGATGACGGAACCGCCGAAGGAGCCAACATCGCTGTAACGCCGGATGGCGTGTTGCATGCGGTTTGGTCGAGAAGTGACACCCTTTGGTATGATTGCAGTCGGGACCAAGGAAAAACCTGGGGAATGGATCGTTTCTTGGCTACTCAGCCTGGGGGATGGAACCATGAAAATGTGCGTGGGACAATGCGTGTGAATGGCATGCCGTTCGCGGTGTCGGATGCACGCGGAAACGTGGTTGTGGTTTATTCCCGTTTGACCTGCAACAAAACAGCCTACACGGCTTGCAATACCCGCGATGTATGGGCGATTGTAAAATGGGCAGGGGCAGAAAATTTTTCAGAACCGGTGCCATTGAATAAGTCACAGAAGGGTTTGGTAGACGCGGCACATCGCCTGGATCCCCAAACGCCTGATTTTGGCAACACAGAGCAATATTCTCCCATGGTGGTAACCTCGCCCAATCACAAACGCATTTTTGTGGCCTGGCAGGACCGCAGGAGGAGTGCTACAGGGGCATTTTTTGATGTTTATGGTGCCGAGGTTCGGGTGAAAAAACAGTGGGGAGTGGGCAAGCATGTTCTGCACATCGGTGAAAATATCCGGTTGTCGAAGACGGCCTCTATGGCCCCCGGAAACGCGGTTTTCATGGGTGATTATATCGGCCTGGACTGGGAGAAAGACATCGTAATGGCCTACACGGCCTTTGATGTTTCAAGGTCGCACCCCGTGGTGAACTTGGCTCGCCTGAAGGTCAGGTCGCGGTGGTTTGGACTCCAGAAGCTGAGGGGGGTAGAAGGCATTGCGGAACCGGGATTGAGTTTTTGGGTGATGAACGATGTGATGGAGAAAAGCAGTACGCAAGAGGCGGTTGTGGATCATCGGAAGGACAAAAAAATATTTATTTGGGCGGAATGGCCCGGTGTAAACAATTTCACCGTGGAGCTGAAAATGGGTTCCCAGGTGGTGATGTCGCATGTGTTTGAAAATGTGCTGGATGGGAAGGTGGATTTTGATTTGCCTTTGTCGCGATTTGTTCCGGGATCCTATGAAATTGTGATCCGAAAGAAGGGCAGAAGTGTGAGTTTGCCCGTTTATTTGAAATAATTACAGAAAGAATGCAGGAAATCGTGCAAGTCCTTTGCCTAAATACACTTGAAATCCTATTTTTGCTTCCCTTTTAATAGACTATGGCAGTAATACAAAAGTTAAGAAACTCAGGAATGGTTGTGATTGTGGTCGTGGCCGCCTTGGTTTTGTTCGTTATCGGAGACCTTTTAAACAGTCGCTACGGCAATAATAGCAATGCAACCGAAGAAGGTGTTTTTGCGGAAATTGCGGGAAAAACCTACAAAGAGAAAGAGGATTTGTTGCCTTTGGTGGAGAAATTGTACCAACAAAAAATGGCCAACGATCCCTCCTTGGCAACCAAGATGGGGGCCGACGATAAATTCCGGAAGAAAACCTTGAAGGAATTGTATCAAAGTGCCTACGATCAATTGATTCGTGAACAGGTATTGATGTCTGAAATCGCAAAGTCGGGTATCACCTTGTCTGATGCCGATATCAACGAGTTGTTGGTTGGAAAATACCCCAGTGAATCGATGTTGCAGATTCCCGATTTTCAAACCGATGGCAAGTTTGATGGCAAGAAGGTGGAGATGATCTTCAAACAAGGAAAAACCAATGCTCAGTTAAAAGCCAATTTGATGTCTTTGGTAGAAAGTGTGACCAATTATGAGAAAATTGAGCGCTATGCTACGTACATCTCCAAGGCGAACATCAAAACAAAAGCGGAAAAAGAGTACGAATATGTGGTGGCCAACCAAGGTGTGGTGGGAAGCATTGTCAATATCGCCCACAACAGTGTGCCCGACAAAGATGTTAAGTTGACCGATGCCGATTTGGAAGATTTCTTGTCGCGCAACAAAGAGAAATACAAATTCACCGCAGAGGCCCGCAACGTGAAATACGTGGTTTGGGACGTTGTGCCTACCCAGCAGGATACCATGGAAGCCTACAATGCTGCAGTGAGAACTGCGGATGGTATGCGAAGCCAATCTGAACCCGATACCTTGGGTGCGTTGGGTTATTACAACATCACCAGCTTGCCTGAGTCAGCGCCCGAAGAAGTAAAGAATTTGGTTTGGAATTCTCCATTGAATTCAGTGATAGGTCCTATTTATCGTGAGGGGAATTTCTACATCTGGCAAAAAGTGGCTGAGGCGAAAGATACTGTTCCTATGGTTCATGCATCGCACATTTTGATTCCTACTTCAGGTTCATTGCCTGACGGTACCACCATCGTGGATTCACTGATGGCTGAGACCAAGGCGAAGGAAGTGTTGGGCAAAATTATTGCCGGTGCAGACATGGCAGAATTGGCGCCAAAATTGTCTACGGACCAAGGGTCTGCAGCCAAAGGGGGTGATTTGGGATGGGCTGCAGCAAGTGGCTACGTAAAAGAGTTTGCTGAGTTCTGTAAGACCGCAACCAAAGGACAGGTGGGATTGGTAAAAACCCAATTTGGTTTCCACATCATCAAAATGGTGGATGAGCCACAGAGCAAGAAAATCAAATACACACAAAATACAGTTGAATTGGCAGCAAGTCCCGGTACGGTAAGTGTGGTTGACGAGAAGAGCCGTGCATTCCGCAACAAGGTAACTTCTGAAGCCGGTTCTTTCGACAAAGCGGTAGAATCCATGGCTTTGGTTCCCCGTGTGATGAAAGACATCAAAACCGATATGCAGAGTGTTCCTGGAATCAACGATGCTGACAATGTGAAATCCATCATGTTCTGGTTGTTCGACAAAGAGCGTGCAAAGGGTGATGTTTCTGATGTGTTTCAGTTTGCGGGTGCGCACGTTGTATTCAACGTAGAATCGGTGAAACACTTAGGATATGCTAAGGTGGAAGATGTTCGTTCCGATATCGAGCCTTTGGTTCGTGAAGAGTTGAAAGGTAAATTGATTGCAGAGAAATTGAGCAAAGCGGCGGAAAAAGCAAAATCACCCCGCGAATTGGCGAGCATGACAGGGGCTACATTGATTCCTTTGGAGTCATTGAAGTTGGGTCAGAATTTCTTGCCTCAGTTGGCCGCGGAGATGCGTATCTTGGGTGCTGCATTTGGCGTAGAACTGAAGAAATTCTCTGCTCCTGTAATGGGTAAAAATAATACGGCGATGCTTTGGATCGACAAGCGCGATGACATCAAGGTGCCTAAATCTGCAGGAGATGCACCCGATCCGTTTGAATTTTACAACCGTCCGCAATACATCATGAATACTTTGCAGGATGTATTGACAAAGAAAGCCCAGGTGCAAGATTACCGTTACAAGTTTGACTGGTTTTAATCAGCTGTAAGGATAAGGAAAAATTTTTTGGAGGGGCCCCGTCGCAGACGGGGCCCCTCTTTTTTTGCGATGGCATTGGCAATCACCCTGTCGTTATCGTATTTTTGTGATTATGTCAACTATTACCCACGAACTATCGCTTGAAAATTTCCATGAACAATTAACCTATGTATTGGCCAATTACCACAGTCATGGTAAGTCAGTGAATCAATACAACAACATCGTGATAGGTGGTTTGGGAGGTAGCGGAATAGGTGGTAGAATTGCCCGCTTGGCCTTCATGCAAGAAATGCCTGTGCCCGTTGAAGTATTCAGCGAGTATGGATTGCCTGCTTATGCCAATGAAAAAACCTTGGTCATTCTCTGCTCTTACAGCGGAAATACCGAAGAAACCTTGTCTATGTTCACACAGGCAAAAAGCCGTGGATGTGACATGATTTGCGTGGCCGCCTCAGGTCAACTCAAGGCACTCGCTGAGAGTCATCAATTGCCATTCTATAGCGTTGCATTGGGATATCAACCCCGTATGACTTTGGGCTTTGGATTGGGTACCTTGGTGATGATATTGGGAGAACTGATGGGTAAGGACATGACAAGCACCTTGCGTGAAGTGGAAGCCATGTTCCAATCACCCGACGCCATCGTAGCGCGTGCCAAGGAGATGTATTCCGTCTTCAAACCCACCATCGCACACAAGTTTGTTGTGGTATGTGACCTGGCTTACGAAGCGGTGGCCATTCGCTTTTGCCAACAGATCCAAGAAAATGCCAAAGGCGAAGGTTTTGTGTCGGTATTGCCAGAGGCCAACCACAATATGATCGAAAGCTATTACGAGAAACACGATACCAACTTCATCTTCCTCAACAGTGGCCGGAATGCCCGCGTGAACGCAAGATTTGATTTCCTCAAAGGGGTATTGACGGATTTGGGCAATGTGGTATACCAGTTCCCCGTTTCCGATGCCAGTATCAAATCTCAATTTGAAGTGATCCACGCTACCGATTGGTTGAGTATTTGGGCTTCGAACGACAAACAAGTAGACAATATGCAGGTGGGCATCATCATGAAATTGAAGGGCCACCTAGAAAACTTGAAATAATCCCATGAAAATCACCTTCCTCGGTACGGGAACCTCGCAAGGGGTACCACCCATTGGTTGTACGAGTGAGGTGTGTTTGAGTGAGAATCCCAAAGACAAACGTTTGCGTGCTTCCATTCATATTGAATGGGATGGCTTGAGTTTGGTCGTGGATTGCGGCCCGGATTTTCGTCATCAAATGATTCGTGCGGGGATCAACAACATCGATGGGATTTTGTTTACGCATGAGCATCGGGACCACACTGCAGGCCTCGACGATATCAGGCCTTATAATTATTTGCTCAACAAAAATATGCCTGTGTATTTGCACCCCCGGGTCTATGGGGCATTTCAATCACAGTACGATTATATTTTTCAACCAGTCCCATATCCGGGCATTCCGTTGATAGATTGGCATATGATTGGTTT
>JALQWO010000071.1 GCA_023258655.1 Bacteroidia bacterium | reverse complement strand
CATGAAGTCGGAGTCGCTAGTAATCGCAGATCAGCAACGCTGCGGTGAATACGTTCCCGGGCCTTGTACACACCGCCCGTCACGTCACGAAAGTCGGTAACACCCGAAGCCGGTGGCCTAACCCCTTGTGGGAGGGAGCCGTCGAAGGTGGGATCGGCGATTGGGACGAAGTCGTAACAAGGTAGCCGTACCGGAAGGTGCGGCTGGATCACCTCCTTTCTAAGGAGCACCACGTAATGTGGCCTGGGTTCCCCGCTTCACGCGGGTCGAACTCCCCCGTCCCCTCGAGGGCCGGGCGAGCAGAACCCTGGAAACAACGTCGACACCTTGGCTCGCCGGCCGGGACCTCGCGGACCAGACAAAATTCATGGTCCATAAACCGCGGGGAATCAAACCCGAATGGCATCGCGCTGTTCAGTCCTCAGGGATCGGGAGACCAGGCCTTCGGGCGTGGTCGTTCCCATTCCGGGACTCATCCGACCCGGACTCAGATACAATGTTGCTTCTGGTATGTTGTTGGGGGCGCAAGCAAGCGGACAATATGCGGGTCGAAAAAAGCAATTCAACTTGGGTGTATGGTACGCACCAGGGTGGCAAGCCCGATATATTCCCGCACAAAAACTGCAGTATCAAGCAGAATTCAAACACCAAACCCGCGGTGGGGGTACTTATTATTACCAATCACTCCTCTATAACGAAGTCAACACCCACGAAATGGGCTGGTTTGATCATGTGGGAAAAACGCAATATGGTCTCTACGGAAAATCCATGCAGCGTTATCACCGCCTCATTTACAGCGTAGATCATCCCCTTTACAATCCCTGGATCAACAGCAACACCAACGGTCGCGACCCCTACTTTCCACAGGGCGATCTGATGGATGGCTTTTTGCCTACGGCCAACCAATGGAGTTATATATCCCAAGTCCATCTCAACCTTTTTCTGCAACAAGCTTACAGCGGCTGGGGCAAGACGGGTTCTGTGCGATTCGATATGCGTATGCCATCTCCTTGGAGCCAATCCCAATACGGTTTTGTACAACTCGAATGGAAACATTTTCAACCTTTGGGAAAATCAGCTTTGCGACTCAGAACGTTGATCTATTATGGCGGCGGAAACAACCCAACACCAGAGTCTGCTCTGTATTTGTCCAATGCCAATCCGGAGGATGCCTTCCAGCAGCAATCCCTTTATCGTGACTTCGGCATGTATAACTTAAACAACAGTAGCAAGGAATGGAATACTCTTCAAGTCAATGGTGGACTCAATCTGCGAGGCTTCAACGGTTACACTGCTCCAAAAACTGTAAAACAAGCCAACGGCAATGACACAATCCTTGCCTTTTTCCGGGGCAATCAAGGACTGGGCATCAATACCTCTTTTGATCTAACCCCTTACTTCCGTTGGGTACCCAAAATCAAAATGATCGGCATAAATCCCTATTTGTTTGGCGATGCAGGAATAATTGGTCAGCCCTTAACCAGCCAAAATGCACAAAATCAAACCTTTACTCAAAATGTATACAGTGGTTTACTCTGTGATGCAGGTTTTGGCGCAAGTATGAACATCAAAAACTGGTCTTCCCTCGCCAAAAACAAAGCACTTCGCGCGGCAAATCCACTCAATATCCGTGTGGATTTCCCCATTTGGGTAAATGCAGTTCAAGGCAATGACGATTTTCTACAGTTTCGCATGCGCGTTAGTGTTGGAACGGATTTCTGATGGTTGACTTTGATGAAAATGGACTTTTACGCAGGACCCCGATTGGACATTGAATTGAATTAACTTTGCATTGGTGAATACACTTTGGCAACATCAAACCCATCACGCAGGAAGCCCCCAAAAAATATTGGGCGTGTATCACAATGACATTGTACATTACCTATCACTCAATGTCCAAAACCAACCGCTGAGCTATGAAATAATCAAACATCCCAATATGCTCAAGGATGGGATTGATTGGGTAGATATCCACGGGAATATTCAGTTGCTACCGAGTGCTTTCTCCGATACACCCATTCCCGGATTTGATCCCTGTACGAAACGCAAAATCAATGTTGAAATGTATCTTTCATTTCAGCCAAGCCAACTCCAACAGCCCTTACATACGGGTGTTGCGCAATTACACTTGGCCGAAGGAATACTATCCATAGCCATGGGCTACGCCAATCACAAAGAATGTGTATCCGTGCTTTGGTTTCATGAGCAAACAGCCATTGTCATGGCCTTTCGCGACGGTGCGCTGATATTCGCCAATCGCTATCCAAGTACCAATACCCAAGAGCATTTGTACTATGCCTTATTGCCATTCCACGAAGACAAATTAACCCCTCAACAGTTGGGCGTTTATGTTCTATGTGAGGACAACATCCAATTATCTGTGGCCCAATTGTTTCAAAAATTCATCCCGCATGCCGAGGTGCAATCCCCCCAATTGCCATGGGTAACAGAAGAACCAGCGCCATATTCCCATGTCGTTGCACCCCTCATCAAATTGGCTTCATGCGTATAACAGGTGGCGATTTAAAGGGCAGAATCATCCCAACCCATTTTGCACAACACGTGCGTCCTTCTACCGACCGCGTAAGAGAATCTTTGTTTAATTCTTTGGACCATCAAAAAGGTATAGCGGATACGCAAATTTTGGATTTGTTTTCCGGGTCTGGCATTATCGCATTGGAATTTCTATCGCGACAAGCGAAGGCAGTTTACAGTATCGATTTGGACAAAAAAAATATCGCGCATCAACGAAATATCGCCAAAAATTGGGAACTGAGCCATTGGCATATTGCGATCGGTACGGCACTAAATCCCCTCGCTACATTAGAAAAAAATAATTTACTCGCTGAGGAACCACAAATACAATTTGATTTGATTTTTGCAGACCCTCCCTATGCGATGCCCAATATCCAAGGACTTCCTCAACTATTGATGCCACTGCTCGCACCCCAAGGTTGGCTCATCATTGAACACAAACCCCAACTCGTGTTTGCGGAACAAGAATTGTTAAAAAAAGAATACGGAAGTACCACAATGACTATCTTCGCTTTGCCATGAGCAACATTGCCGTTTTTCCTGGAACGTTTGATCCCATTACCGTAGGACACGTGGATATTGTCAATCGCGCCAGTGACCTATTCGATGAAATCATCATCGCAGTTGGGGTGAACACGAAAAAAACCACCCTATTCGACCTTGATTTACGCAAAAAATGGATCCAAACAGCCTTCGCCAACAATCCAAAAGTGAAGATTGCCTCTTACGAAGGATTAACAGTGGACTTTTGTAAACACGTCGGTGCGAAATTTTTGCTGCGCGGATTGCGCAATGGGACTGATTTTGATTACGAGTCACACATCGCCCAGCTGAACAAAGCGCTGTGGAAAGACATCGAAACTGTATTTATCATGTGTGACCCAGCCCTGAGCTACATCAGTAGTACATTGGTGAGAGACCTCATCATTCACAAAGCAGACTTTCAGCGATATCTCCCTGAAGGCGTAAAGCCAAACGACTAAGCCGTTTTAAACATCGCAGTACATTTGCGAATTACGTCATGCACACTCTGGTAAGAACTGAACTCCGGGGTGTTAAACCAGTCCATATCGGCAAACTTTACCTCCGAAATGCCCTCTTCCAACTGTGGTTTTAGGGTTCCTTTGCCCGTACTGTTCATCAAATACCAGTGGGTCTCCTTCAACAACAAAATATCATCCTCGTAATACACATGGTAGGTTTCACCAACTTTATCGCTAATGTTGATCATGTTGATGCCCGTTTCCTCCATCACCTCGCGAAGGGCCGCTGCCATCTGATCTTCATGTCGCTCAATTTTCCCTTTTGGCAAATCCCACAATCCATTGCGCTTGATGGTTAACAATTGATTCTCTTTGTTGAACACCAATCCCCCTGCTGCTTGAATTACTGTGAAGTCTTCCATGAACTCTTTGACAGTGGCTTTGGGGTCTGGACAAATCAATCCGAAATGCAATGGTTTGCCGTTGTTCTGAGACGACAACAAAATTTTAAAACTCTTTTGTAGCTCATCATCCCCGATAAAATACATATTACTCAACCCACGTAATGCTTCCGGAGAATCCGCGATCACCAAAGCACCGTCGTTGAAATAGATTTTATAACTTTGCACTTCCATGTCCAATCCAGCCGCAAAATTAGCAAAATTTCTCCTAGAAATAAAGGCAGTTAAACTAAGTCCCTCACAACCATTTACTTGGACTTCAGGGATAAAATCACCCATCTATTGCGATAACCGCATGGTGTTATCATACCCCGAAGTGAGAACGTTTGTCGCCGAGGAATTGGCTGCATTGATTCAAAGCCAGTTCCCCCAAGCCAACAGAATTGCAGGTATCGCAACGGCGGGTATCGCCCACGGGGCGCTCGCTGCCGATAAAATCAATATGCCTTACTGCTATGTGCGACCAGAACCCAAAAAACATGGTTTGAAAAACCAGGTAGAAGGTGAGATGCAACCCGGTGACAAGATTGTACTTGTGGAAGACTTAATCTCAACGGGTAAAAGCAGTTTCCAAGCGGTTGAAGGCGTGCAAAATGCCGGTGCTACAGTGGTGGGTGTTGTTGCCTTATTTACCTATGGATTTGCCAATGCCATGGAAAAATTTGTAGAAGCTGGTATTCCTGTACACACCCTCACCAACTTGCCCACCCTCACCGCTGTGGCCGCCGAGCACGGTTTTATCCAACCCTCGGAACTAGAAACCGTTAACCGCTTTGCCCAGAATCCTGCGGCTTGGGGAGAAGGTCTCTAACCGCTGATAGCGGCGTTACACTCGCCCCCTCGCTGTGCCATACCAACATGCGCACTGAAGCGGCCTTGAAACCCGCTTTGTGACGCTTGCTAAACTCTACACCTTTGCAGTGCAACGAAAACACTTCCGATACCCGCACCCCGCGAATCGGTCCGATACGCTCGCCCAAATTTCCCGAAATCCATTGGGTTAACTCCCCCTCCCATGGCACACCCTGCAATCCGCTGCCCGCACCATCTTCGCCCACCATCGCCTTCAAACACCCTATATATTGACTGTCCGATAGCGATTTTTCCTCCTCCAAACCTCCATCCGCACTATCATCCACCCGCAACCCAAAGGTGAGCTCATACTGCGCGATCCCCCTTCCCAGCGGACGAACATAGAGCAAAATGGCATCCACCTGCAACGAAATCCTCTCCACCGTATCCGAAGAACCCACCGGTTTTGTGGCCGTCCGCCCGTTTAATAACGCCATGAACGACCTGCGATCCGGTACCTCCATCAACAGCAAAACCTGTATCGTCCAGGCCTGTTTTTGTAATTCGTCCCATTCCCGCCAACGCTCCAGCCCCTCCGCAAGCTCTTTCTCTGCGATTTTGCCCTCAGGCGGACCCAACACCAAAGCCAGCGCCTCATTCAATGAACCCGCAAACCGCTGACTTTCGGTCAAAAGCCACAGAGGCAGTCCCGTGGCCGCCAAAATCCACGACTTCAATCGCGGCAAAGAGACTTTTTCGGCAACCACCAACCCGTCAAAATTCACGCATCCCTCCTTTCGATCATGTCTTGTTCTACCACATCGGCATCCAATCCCAACGACTCGCGCAGATACTGGGCCAACACCGCACTGAATCCATGGGTAACGTGCACGTGTTCCGCCCCCGAAGCCTTCACGGCCTCAAGAAGCTGCGGCCAGTCGGCGTGGTCGCTCAGCACAAAGCCTCTATCCACCCCACCCCAATCACCCGATTTACTCACGGCCATCCAGCCGCTGCAATTCGCCAAAGAATAATTTCCCAGGGGCGAGATCCAAGCCGAACGCAACGCGTTCGGCGGACAAACCACCAAACTGTTTTCCGTGCCTACACCGCGATCCCGCAAATCCGTCAGACCCCCAGAACCATCCACCCAAGATCCAAAATCAAACCCGCCGTTTTCCAAAACCGTGTTCGATGCTGCAATGGCGCCGTGACAGATCACCGGTCCCACAGACCGATCCAAATACTTCAATATTCGCTGCGCCTTGCCCAACGAATACCCCAACAACACCGAAGGCCTGCCGAACGAAGCGTTGCCCCGCCACCAAGCATTGATATCGTCGAATACCGTCTGCTGTTCCCGCCACTGGAAGATGGGTAGGCCAAACGTACTCTCCGTGACGAAGTGGTGGCAACGGACCGACTCAAAAGCCGGGGTTAACCCATCACCCACCGTCTTGTAATCACCGCTGATGACCCAGACCTCCCCGCGGTAAGATAATCGCACCTGCGCGCTGCCTGGGACATGTCCAGCCGGAAACAACGTCACCTCCACGCCGTTCATCCAAATGGACTCGCCATACGCCAGCGACTGCACCGAAATGCGCTGTCCGAGGCGGAGTTTGAGGATTCCTACCGACTGTGTATGACACAGGTAATGTTCCATACCCGGACGGGCATGATCGCTATGGGCATGCGTCACCAAGGCTTTGGGTACACGACGAAGCGGATCGATATACAAATCGGCCTGCGCGCAATAAAAACCCAACTCGGTAAAAGTGACCAACGCCATCCCCCCAAATTTCCCGCTTTTTGACGTACAAAAGGGGAAAAAGTTTCGGTCAAATCCGTGTGAAAACAGACGCAAGGACAAGGGGTTATGGCCAAAAAAGAGTTAATTTGCATCAATTATTTTATGAAAAAACGCATATTAAGTTTGGCCTTGGCCTTCTCAGCATTATTCCAGCTGCGGGCCGATGAAGGCATGTGGCCGCTCACCTTGCTGCAAAAGATCCAAGATCCCATGCAAGCGCGCGGATTGAAATTGTCTGCCGAAGACATCTATTCCATCAACCAAGCCTCTGTGAAAGACGCCATCGTTCGATTGATGACTAAGCAAGGCCGTATGTTCTGCACCGGAGAAATTATCTCCAAGCAGGGTTTGTTCCTCACCAACCACCACTGTGGTTATGGAGCCATCCAAGAGCTTTCCACCAACCAAGACAACATCCTGAAAAACGGATTCTGGGCTGCCAACCAGCAAGCCGAGCGCCCCGCCAACTTCAACATCGGATTGTTGCGCAAAATTGAAGATGTAACCGGACAAGTATTGGCCGGCATCGCCATCAACCAAGACGAAGCCACCCGCGCCAAATCGGTTGCTGCCCAAATCGCCAAAACCAAAGAAGCCGTAATCGCAGCTTTGGGCGAAGAACGCAACAACTACGTGGTGGAGATCTCTTCCTTCTACAACGGAAACCAATTCTTGGCGATGTACTACGAAGTATACCGAGACATCCGCCTGGTGGGTACACCCCCAGAAAGCGTAGGTAAATTTGGTGGGGAGACCGACAACTGGCGTTGGCCCCGTCACACCTGCGATTTCAGCATGTTCCGCATTTATGCCAATGGCAACAACAAACCCGCCGATTTCAATGGCGCCAACAAACCCTTCGCACCCGCGCACCACTTGCCCGTCAACATCGGTGGGATGAAAGAAGGCGACTACGCCATGATCATGGGTTACCCCGGTCGTACCACCCGCTACACTTACAGCGAAGGCATCAAATACCTGGCCAGCAAAGAACGCCCCATGCGCGTGCAGTTGCGTCGCGACATCATGGATGTGTACGAGAACTACATGAAGCAAGACGAGTCGGTGCGATTGATGTACTCAGATCGTTTGGCGAGCATCGGTAACTACTGGAACAAATACAACGGCGAAGCCAACGATTTGGGCAAGCCCAACGGACTCTATGATACCCGCAAAAATGCCGAATTGGCGTTCGAGCGTTGGGTGCGTGAAAACAAAAAGACCGACGTTTACGGCGACGTTACTGGCCTTTACGATGAGGCTTACCGCGAGTTGTATACCTATGGTTTGTACCCTGTGTACTTGCAAGACGGTATCTCCAACAGCCAGTCGATGTCGTTTGCGATATCGTTCAAAGGATTGGCCGATGTCCTGAAAGCCAATGCGAAAGACACCGCTATGTCGCGTGCGATGTTGCGCGGCCTCGATGAGATGTTCAAAGAATACAACACCACCATCGAGAAAGAAGTGTTGGCTGTGGTATTGAAGCACCTATACGAAGATTTGGACCCTGCCCTCTTGCCGGCAAATTTCACCGCCTTGGTTGTCAAAAACAAACGGAACTACGCGGCCATCGCCGAAATGATTTTTGCCAAATCCATCTTCACCAACAAAGA
>JALQWO010000070.1 GCA_023258655.1 Bacteroidia bacterium | reverse complement strand
GGGCGTTGGGATATGTCAGATTGGCAAATTTTTCAATGTCTGCTTTATGTTCAGCCACGAATGTTGATGCCAAGATGGAAAGTGCTGAGGTATTTTTAAGTCTTTGATCCACAGGGTTGGTGTCATTCACGGTTCCCAATACACGGAGCAAGGTTTCTTCGAACGATTTTTCGTCCGCTACGCAAAAGCCAAAGCCAGCATCAATGAATTGTTGGGCTTCGGGAAATTTCTGGTGGTTGGGGCCAAAAATTACGGGCAATCCAAAGGCAGCGGCCTCAATGGTGTTGTGTAATCCTTTGCCGAAGGCTCCGCCTATCACCGCTACGGTGGCATGTCGATAACATTCTGCCAACTGTCCGATGGTATCCAAAATCACGGCGGATGTATTCCCAGGGTGGGCGATTCCTGTGGTAAATGTTACTGGGCTTAGGGCAGAAAGTTCACGCGCAATTTGAGTGCAAAAATTTTCAGAAATATCGTGGGGTGCGATAAGAATTTGCCATCCTTGCAGGGCTCGGGGTTGGTTTGCAATGAATGATTTCAGCAGTTGGATTTCTGGCATCCAGGCACTGCCGAGGACGAGGGTAGGTTTTTGCTGTAACCATTGCGTAAGAACGGGGTGGGATTTGGGAATTTGTTGGGTTCTCTGGTAGGCGCGATTGAATTTGGGATCGCCAAAGACGAAGGTATTTTGCAGGTCGTTGTGGTTGGCGAGGCTTTCCATGGAGGCATTGATGAGACCGATGCCGTTGAGTTTTTTCAACAGTTTTTTCCAGGGCGATGCGAACGCGGAGAACAGGAAGTGGTTGGGCCGGAGGGATACGCCAAGGGCGAAGGTGGGGATACCAGTTGCCAATGTTTTTTTCAGGTGGTGATACCAAAATTCGTAGCGGATAAAGATGGCAGCCTCCGGTTGCCATTGCGCGTGCCAGCGCTTCGCGCTGTCACGCCCATCCAACGGCAAATACACTTTGGTTTGGTTGGTTTCTAAAACAGCATGGTTGTATCCCGAGGGCGAAAAAAAACTGAACAGCACATGCCGTTGGCTGGAGGCCACCTGCAAGGCGGCCGCAATGGGCTTGGCCATCTCAAACTCCCCCAAAGATGCACAGTGAATCCAAATCAATTCAAACGCCGCAACTTGTTTTCCATCAATCACATGAACAATATCTTTCCTGCGCTTGTGGCAATCTGCGGTCCAACCGTTCCTCAATGCTTTGGCCTTGGGGTTCCACAAAGCAAACAAGCGAATGAGTCCGCCGTATATACCCAACCCCAAATTGTACAAAGCAAGGATCATTCAAAATACTCGGTTTCCCGAACTGATGTTTTTGTGTATATGACGATAGGAATAACCAAACTCGCGTGGATGCCCACACTGAAATCCGTTTGTTTGGCATCGGGAGCGCGAAATGTACTCATGTCCCACTCACGCATGTTTTTGGTAAACCCTTGCATCACATTGAATCCCACTTGAAAACTCAGCGTGTTGGGATTCATGTACTGCAATCTCACCTGCTCTCTCAAACAATACCCCGCACGGTAATTGTCGTGCCCCGCCTCGTAAAACCCCTCCAACTGGGGTACCAAGCCTTTGTCGAACTGAAATTTGGTAAAATGTTCGTGATATCCCACGCCGCCAATCATCTGCAGCGACCACGTTCTGGGGTTCTTTAATGAACTTTCTTTCAAAGCAATGATTTTCCCCGCTGTTGCACAGAAATTGAATCCGCGCAAATAGGTTCGAATCACCGCTGGATTTCCATTGACGTCAAACAAATAATTCGAACCCGCAATCATGTCGCCATACATGCTGTCTGTGTTTACCCATCCACCCGTGTAAGGCACGTAGTTGAAGCCCAACAGCCATCGCTCTTTGTGTTGGTATTCCGCCCCCAAATCAAACATCGCACTGGCTTTGTAACGCTCTCTCCAACCTCCTGCATTGAGTTGAATGCCTCCGCCAACGTGCATCGCAACCCAAGTTGGACGGGCCAAGGAACTTCCATTGCCCGATGGGGTGGGGCTAACGGTCTGACCTACAGACATCGCCGTGAAAAATAGGCTACAAACAATTGCAGTGAGCTGTTTCATGTTGGGTAAAAGACGAAGGTACAAATTGGCGGGGAATATTTACCGCAGAATTTGCAGTAGGCACGACAAGAATCCCGCCGGATTTTCCGCGTGAACCCAATGGCCTGCATTGGCAACCTCGTGAAATTGCGCCTTGGGGAAATGTTGCAGGATATCGTCTTTGTCCTCCGCTTTGATGTATCCACTTTTGCTGCCGGCGATGAAATCAACCCGTTTCAAAAATACTTGGTGGAACTGCAATGCCCCGATGATTTCCTCATAGGCATTTTCGATGGCTTCCAAGTTGCTTTTGGTGGCATATCCTCCGCCAGGCAATGGCTCGATGTTTTTGAGCAAGAACTGTCGTACACCCATATCAGGTGCATAAGGCAAAAATGCCTCCTCCGCTTCTTTGCGGGAGTTTAATAGATGCAGTGGCACCTCTTTGAACGCCCTGAAATAACCGAGGTGTCCGGGAACATAACGCTTCGGAGCGATATCAACAACAATCAGTTGTTGCACGCGATCTGGATACTGGTCAGCAAATACCATGGCGGTTTTACCACCCATTGAATGTCCCATGATGATGGCCTCTGAATCACACAGATGGTCCATCAATCGCCCCAAATCCTCAGACATCACCGCATAGCCAGAAGCATCATCGTGAAAGCTCTTGCCGTGATTTCGGGCATCAAAAGTGACGACGCGAAAATCTTTTGCTAATTGTTGGGCCGCCAAATGCCAATTGTCAAGCATCCCAAAGATGCCATGTAAAATGTACAGCGGTTGGGTGTTTTCTTCCCCGTAAATGCGGTAATTGACCAAGTTGGTCATGGTCAAATTAGTTCAAGAAAGTGTCAACCGGGGTGTATTCCAAGTTGAAGGCCTCTGCCACGCCTTGGTATACCACTTTTCCGTTGATAACATTCAATCCCAACTTGAGTTCGTTGCTGTCGCTACAAGCTTTTTTCCAGCCTTTGTTTGCCAATTGAACCGCATAAGGCAGTGTAGCATTGGTCAAAGCCAAGGTTGAAGTGTAAGGCACAGCACCGGGCATATTGGCCACGCAGTAGTGAACTACTCCGTCTACTTCATAGCATGGTTCAGCGTGAGTGGTAGGCTTCGAAGTTTCAAAGCAACCGCCTTGGTCGATGGCTACGTCTACAATCACAGCACCTTTCTTCATGGTGGGCAACATGTCGCGGGTGATCAATTTGGGGGCTTTTGCTCCGGGGATCAATACACCGCCTATCACCAAATCCGCCGTTTTGATGGCGTTGCGCACATTGTACTCATTGGAAATCATGGTTTCCACGTTGGCAGGCATGATATCGTCGAGCTGACGCAAGCGCGGCAAACTGATATCCATCATGGTTACGCGAGCGCCCAATCCGGCTGCCATTTTCGCGGCTTGGGTACCAACGATACCGCCACCCAAAACCAAAACTTCGGCTGGTTTTACACCGGGTACGCCACCCAACAAAACACCTCTTCCTCCCATGGGCTTTTCCAAGTATTTCGCACCTTCCTGAATACTCATTCTTCCGGCTACTTCGCTCATTGGAACCAACAAAGGCAGACTGCGATCGGCTTTCTCTACGGTTTCGTATGCCAAGCAAACCGCTCCGCGCTCAATCATGGCGTGGGTCAAGGGTTCGTAGGAAGCAAAGTGGAAGTAGGTGAACAACAACTGATCTTTCTTGATCAAGCTGTATTCGCTTTCGATGGGCTCTTTTACTTTGATGATCATTTCGGCGATGGCATACACTTCCTCAATGGTGTTGAGGATGGTAGCACCAGCGGCTTGATATTCTGCATCAGCAAAGCCACTGCCTTCGCCGGCAGTTTTTTGCACGTAAAGGGTGTGACCGTGTTTGATCAATTCACTTGCACCTGCGGGCGTCAATGCCACGCGGTTTTCGTTGTTTTTGATTTCTTTAGGAACGCCAATGATCATAGTTGAAAAGTGGCGCAAAGATACGGGTTTGTTTTGATATTCTTTACAAACCAAGCTTGCGCGCCGTTCCCTTGTCGATCGCCTCTTTATGAAGCATCACTGAGATGGTTTTGTATTTGAAATATGCTTCGCTTACATAGAAATATCCCCCCAAAGCGTTGCCGGTGCCCCAAGAGTTTTTCACCAAAAAATAGGTGGTGCCATTTTTCTCGGTAGACATCCCCACAATGTGCATGCCGTGGTCGTCGGTGGTGGTTTGCTTATCGAATGCCGCCTGTCTAACCGCAGGTGTGATGTCTAATTCTGGAACGGGCTGACTAAATGCGTTGCCTTCTTTTTTGGCTCCTGCATCGTTGAATCCGACATTGTCGCTGCCAATTTTTTTGATGGTAGATTCATCGGCCGGTACGATGGCCAAACCATCGCGGAAGGAAAATCCTTTCTCACTCACATCGGCGGCCCAAGCAACCGTATACCCTTTATTCAACGCGGATTTTACCGTTTGGGTGAATTCCGCCAAAGGCAAGTTGTAGGCGCGGTCCATGGCCCAGTTGTCGGGCACTTCCACCACAAAATGACTGTAATCGGGGTGATGGGTAAAGCTGCTCAAGGCCACATAGTCGCTCATGTTCAAGCCCAAACTCGCCGCGAATGATTTTGGAGTGTAAGTTTTTCCTTCGTAAGTGAATTCTTTGGGGATGGGACCCAAATAGGCGTCCAAAATGCCTTCAAATGCGGGCAACCAACTTTCGGTGTAAGTGCCTGTTTCGCGCTTCACCAGGGCGCCCATGAAGCCCTTGAGTACGGCAATCATTTCGCTGTGGTCGTGGCGAGTAGCGCCGTTTTTCAATCCGGTGTATACGCTTTCTGGAACGATGCCATATTGACTAACAATGCTGGGGATATCCCAACCCTCACCGCCTTGATCGAAGCTGTGGTTGCCATTCATGCGGAGGTAGGTTTTGGCTTTTTCTGTGTAGGCGCAACGAGCCACGTACATCTGGCTCAAATTGTGCTGTCCTTTGCCCAATCGGATGAGTTCACTTTCCAGAAGCGACAGCGTGCTGTAACTCCAACAAGTACTGGTTCTGCATTGGTCCTCTACGGGTGTAGCGGCCAAAATTTTGCTTGGGGTAAATGCATAACTGCTGCCCGGTTTGTTGATGGTGTAGTCGGGGGTGGCGGGTGCCGGCGTAGCATTCTGGGCGATGGCCATTGTGGCCGATGTCAAAGCAATAAAAGACAACAGGAATCTCATAGCCCTGCGAAAGTAAGTGTTTTGGGATTAACCTTTGAAAGGGTTTCGCAATTGGTAGGGTTTTACTCGATGAAATCGATGGGCATATAGACTGAGCAAACCCCGAAGAAACCTGCCTTTGGCGTAAAGTACATAACTGTTTTCGATGGGGGTGGCACCCATGGTGCTTTTGATTTCAGTGGCAGTTCTGCCCAAACATACAAACTCATCCTTTTGCTCAATTCCGTAGGCGATTACATCGTACATCATCCGTTGGTACAATTGGTCTTCGGCGGCAGCATCGGTGAGACCAAGGTGCATCGCGTACAAACCATGTTCACTTTCGATGGCGGAGATGAACCCACACAACTGCTCCTCTTTGTAATATCCCCAAACTTTGAATTTCTCTTTCATCGAGCGAACAAAAGTGTGTAGCATCATGGAAAGTTTGGGTGAAATGGCCAAGGTTTTGTCTTTGAGGGTGTGTCCCAGCATTTGTGCACATTGGGGTATCCAATCATTGGCTTCGTTGTGTTTGAGCTCTCGCAAGAGGTATCCTTCCGTATTGCTTAGCACCTTTTTGGTTCTTACCCGATACTTGGAGCTCATCGCCATTACGTAATCGTCGAAATGTTGCCAATCCGCTTGCAGCGTCAAATTCATGAAAGGCTCGGCCAAAACCGTAACAGCGCCCGGTACTTTGGGCTGTCCCAACACATTGATAATCATCAGGCCACAATTCGATTTGTTGAATGCTGATAGGTCTGAGTTTTCTTTGATTTCAGGGAACTGTAATCCGGGACTGCAGGCATTTCCCGCATATTGCACATAACCTTTGGCACTGAGAAGTGTGGCCAATTTCAAAATGGCCCTGGAAACATATTTTCCCGTGGGTTTGCTCAATTCGATGTTGCTGAAAGGAAACGACTGTCCACTCAAAATGAGGTTGCCTTCATAATTGGCGAAGGCGGTTTGGAGTTGTTGAAAGGTTTGAAAATCGAGGGGTTTCAAAATGGTTGTGCAAGGGAAACAAGGACGCCCCTGTTTTGGTTTTGCGGTTGCAAAAATGTGTCATTTTTGGGCAATTTCCTACGTTGTTTGTCGTTGCGATAGGGGCGTTTAACGACATGCTTCAAAATGGGTATTTCGCTTGTGGCAAAATTCTTGTAGGTTTGTAAACTATGGTGAAAAATTTTATGGACCATCCAAAAGGATCATTGCGTTGGATTGTTGCCCTTGCGGCCGTGGGATTTGTCATGCCAGCAATGGCGCAGAAAGCGGCCAAGCCTAAGAAAAAAGCACCAGTTGCAGCAACAACCACAGCGCCCAATGTGGCAGCCCAAAGGTTGGCGATGTACAAGAAGTTTGAATTGAAAACCGATACGGCATTGTTGTCGACCGCTGAACGTGAGTGCATCACCCACCTGATCAAAGCTGCGGAGTACGCCGATAAGATTTTTTGGAAACAAACAATGGGTGATAAGGCTGATTTTTTGGCGGGAATCAAAGATCCAAGTGAACGCAAATTTGCCGAAGTAAACTACGGTCCTTGGGATCGTCTGAATAACGACCAACCATTCATCAAAGGTTATGGCGACAAACCTGCGGGTGCCAATTTTTATCCCCGCGAGTTTACCATGGTGGGTGTAGATACTCTCTTTCAGCATTTCGTGAAAGACCCTTACGCCATTGTGCGTGATTTCAAAGCACCGGGTCCCATTGATCCCTCAAAACACAAAAACGGCCCAATTATGCCGGAGCCCATGGGAATGCCATTCCAGAGTAACAGTGGTAAGCAATACGAATCCATCAAATACGGAGAGTTTTACCGGGAAGAAGTGATGAAGATGGGCGATGAATTGAACGCCGCAGCAGAGGCAATCCGCAAGGAGGATCCTGAATTTTCGGAATACCTCCGATTGCGCATGGGGGCCTTGATGATGGATGATTATATTGTAAGCGATATCAAATGGTTGAGTTTGCGCAGTCACCTCGACTTGGTTATTGGTCCCATCGAAAATTACGAAGACAAATTGTATGGTCAGAAAACATCCTACGAAGCATACGTATTGGTGCGTGACAAGGCTTGGGATGCCAAATTGGAGAAGTTCATCGCGTATTTGCCTAAGTTGCAATCCGGTTTGCCCGTTGAGCCCCAGTACAAACCTTCTCTCACGGAAGATGAAGCGACAAGCGACCACATAGAAATGACAATAGAGCCGGGTTTCCCGCCGCGTGAGCCAGGTGCCAAACCATTGAGCCAGTTGGCTGTGTTTGATGCGGTTTATTACGGTGGCGATTGCAACTCGGGAAGCAAAACCATCGCCGTGAATCTGCCCAATGATGAGCGCATACAGAAATACTATGGTACACGTCGCTCACAGTTGAAAAACACCATGCAGGCCAAATTTGAAAATATGGTTGTGCCTATCGCTGCGCGTGTCATTGCTCCGTCTCAGCAAAAAAATATCACGTTCAATGCCTTTTTTAACAATGTGATGTTCCACGAGGTGGCCCACGGTTTGGGAATCAAGAATGTGGTTGGAAATGACAAACTGACCGTTCGTGAAGCTTTGGGTGCGGACTATTCTGCCATTGAAGAGTGTAAAGCGGATGTATTGGGGTTGTACATGGTTACCCAGTTGTTTGATGAAAAGCAATTGGAAGGAAGTTTGGATGATTACTATGTGACTTTCGTTGCGAGCGTTTTCCGTTCCGTACGGTTTGGTGCGTCTTCAGCGCATGGCAAGGCAAACATGATCACATTCAATACCCTGTTGAATCAAGGGGCGATTGTTTTGGAAGAAAAAGGCAAGCCTGCGGCTGATGGTGGTGCGGAAAAGCGCACGTACCGGGTGGATGTGAACAAAATGCGACAAGTCATTTCTGATTTGGCGGGTGAGTTGTTGCGCTTGCAAGGAAATGGAATTGCATCGGATGTAAAAGCGGTACTCAACACCCGTGGCGTGATTGGGGCCTCGTTGCAAATGGATTTAAAACGTATAGAATCGGCGGGAATTCCTGTGGATTTGGTATTTGA